>NZ_JVLX01000001.1:0-78569 GCF_001070815.1 Streptococcus pseudopneumoniae
TTGATTAACGTTTTGAGAATTGTGATGCTTTACGAGCTTTCTTAAGACCTGGTTTCTTACGTTCAACTTTACGTGAGTCACGTGTAAGAAGTCCTGCGCGTTTCAATGAATCGCGGAAGTCTGGGTCTACTTGAAGAAGGGCACGAGCGATACCGTGACGGATAGCTCCTGATTGACCTGCATATCCACCACCTACAACGTTAACGAAAACGTCGTATGAACCTACAGTTGAAGTAACTGCGAATGGTTGGTTGATTACAAGACGAAGGTCAGCGTGTGGGATGTACTCTTCAACATCTTTTTTGTTAACAGTGATTTTACCAGTTCCTGGAACAAGGCGAACGCGTGCAACAGCGTTTTTACGACGTCCAGTACCTGCATATTGTGCTTGTGACATACTTTATTGTTCCTTTCCTTAGATAAGTCCTGAAATGTCAAGAACTTCTGGTTGTTGTGCAGCGTGAGTGTGCTCAGCTCCAACAAATACTTTCAACTTCATACCTTGAGCGCGTCCAAGAGTATTGTGTGGAAGCATACCTTTAACTGATTTCTCGATCAAACGTACTGCATTTTTAGAACGAAGTTCACCTGCAGAGATTTGTTTCAATCCACCTGGGTGGTTTGAGTGAGTGTAGTAGATTTTATCAGTTGCTTTTTTACCAGTCAATTTAACTTTTTCAGCATTGATAACAATCACAAAGTCACCTGTATCAGTGTGTGGTGTAAATGTTGGTTTGTTTTTTCCGCGAAGTACGCTAGCAACTACTGCAGAAAGACGTCCAAGTGGTACATCAGTTGCGTCAACTACGTACCATTTACGTTCAACTTGGCCTGGTTTAGCCATAAATGTTGTTTTGTTCATGATTTCTCCTATATATAGTTCGATTTTTGTTTACGGTGATGGGTGTTCCTTCCCATCGAAAAGTATTTGGAAGGTTCCGGGGCCTTTCAAATGGGGTAAACAATACCGCCTACTATAATACCAAATTTCACCCCTAAAAGTCAATAGATATGAAAAATATTTTTCTGAATTCCACTCTTTTTGTCTCTCAAAAACCTCGCTTTCGCGAGGCTCTTCTATTTATAAGATAAGGCACGTTTAAAGGTTTTCCAAGGACCTAAATCATCTGTCTGCAGAACGAGACTAGCATACATACGCCCAATAAAGACTGTTGCAATTACTGCAAAAGCAATCGTAATAGCAAGCGAAATCCAAGCTTCTAGGCCATTTGCATAACCATTAATAGCTCTAAATGGCATGAAGAAAGTCGAAATAAAGGGAATATAAGACCCAATTTTCAAAATCAAATTGTCTCCTGCAGCGCCCAAGGCTGTTACACCCATAAAGCCTGCTATAATCAAGATCATCAATGGCGACAAGGCTTTTCCTGCATCCTCAGGGCGAGAAACCATAGATCCTAGGAAGGCTGCTAAAACAACGTACATAAAGAGGCTAACCAAGACAAACAATAAGGTGTTGAGCGAGAAAGCCTCTCCTATATGGTTTAAAATACCAGATTGTGCCAAGATTGGTAGGTCCTTAAAGAGAAGAATGGCAGCAAGTCCACCCACGATGTAAATGCCAATATGGGTCAAAATCACAAGAAACAGAGCCAGCATGCGAGCGTAGAAATAATGACTAGCTCGGATACTAGAGAAGACCACCTCCATAATTTTGGTTCCTTTCTCGCTAGCCACTTCCTGAGCAGTGACACTAGCATAGGTAATCAAAATCATATAAAGGAAGAAACCAAGCCCTGCGGCCGCAAAGGTTTGAATCATTTTTTTATTTTCCTTGGATTCATCAATTTTCTCCGTAAAGTTAACTGTTTGTTCCAAGCGTTTTTCCTGTTCTTGTGACAAATTGGCTGCCGAACGATTGAGTTGATCTTGAAGCTCATTTAACTTGCTCGTTACTCCTAGCTTAATAGCAATCTCAAGGGAAGTTTCACCGTGATAAACTGCCTTCAAGACACTATCCTCTTGGTCAATGGTCAGATAGCCTTTTAATTTTTCATCCTTGATAGCAGCTTGGGCACTGGCTTCATCCTGATAATCAAAATTGAGACCATTGGTAGATTTAAGACTGTCTGTCACAGCTGGAACAGTGCTGACTACTGCTATCTTGCCACTCTGAGCCATAGAAGATCCTTGGAGATAGCCAATTCCTACAGATAAGGCTAAAAAGAGGAACGGCGAAATCACCATAAAGAAGAAACTCCACGATTTGACATGTCGAAGATAGGTTTCCTTCATTACAACCCACATATTTCTCATACTTCCACCCCTGATTCTAGTTTAAAGATTTCATCAATTGTTGGCGCTTGCTGGTCAAAGGTTGCGATGTATTGCCCCTGAGTCAAGATTGGGAAGAGTTCCCTTCCAGCGCTCTCATCCTCTAAGATCAATTTCCAACTGCCTTGTTTGGTCAAACTTACCTGCTTGACATGAGGAAGATTTTCCAATTCTTCCTTGCTTCGTTCACTTGAAACAAAGAGACGCGTTTTCCCGTATTGATTGCGGACATCCTGAACTGGTCCATGCAAGACCACACGGCCATCTCGAATCATGAGAATATCGTCACAAAGCTCCTCGACGTTGGTCATGACATGGTCAGAAAAGATAATGGTTGCCCCACGTTCTTTTTCCTGAAAAATGACTTGCTTGAGCAATTCTGTATTGACCGGGTCCAATCCACTGAAAGGCTCATCCAAGATAATCAAGTCTGGCTCATGAATCAGAGTAATAATGAGCTGAATCTTCTGCTGATTTCCTTTTGACAGACTCTTGATTTTATCAGTCAGCTTCCCTTTCACTTCCAACCTCTTCATCCATTGAGGGAGTTTTTCCTTGATCTCCTTGGCATCCATACCTTTTAGAGTCGCCAAGTAACGAACTTGTTCAAGGACTGTCAATTTAGGCATGAGGCTGCGTTCTTCAGGCAGATAGCCAATCCGAGCGTAGGTCTCTTGTCGAATATCCTGATTATCCAGACTAATTTCTCCTTGGTATTCTAAAAACTTCAAAATACTGTGGAAAATCGTTGTCTTCCCAGCACCGTTTTTCCCGACTAATCCCAAAATACGACCTGGTCGCGCTTGAAAGTCAATACCAAACAAAACTTGCTTGGGTCCAAAACTTTTCTCTAGACTTCTTACTTCTAGCATCTTTCACCTCCGAAATGTCTTGCACTCATTATACTCCTTTTTGATAGCCTTTACAATGATTTCTGTCCATTTTTATCATCCTCATTTTAGTAAAAAATCTTAGGGTACTTTGAGCTATGAGTACATTATACACTGGTAAACTCCAATTTATCTTCTCTGTTCCTCAACTGTCTATTTTTGATCCTGAATTGTTATTTGAAAAGCAAAAATCCACCCCAAAGGATGGATTGATACTTTAACGCACTTCTGCATTGACTTTTTCTTCGAGCGATGCTTGGATTTTTTCCATATAGCGTGCGACTTCTTCGTCCGTTAAGCTATCTTCTGGATTTTGGAAAGTCAAGCTATAAGCCATTGACTTCATACCAAGTCCCAATTTTTCGCCTGAGAAGACGTCAAAGAGTTTGATATCTGTCAAACGTTTTACGCCTGCAGCTTGGATAGCGTCCACAACCTCTTGGTGAGTCACTTCTGCCTTGAGAAGGAGGGCAACGTCACGGCTAACTGCTGGGAATTTCGTGATTTCCACAAATGGAGCAGCTGGTTGAAGGGCAGCTTCGATGGCTGAAAGGTTGAGCTCAGCTACATACGTTTCTGGAATATCGTAAGCCTTAGCAGTGACTGGATGCACTTGCCCAAGGAAACCAAGAACTTGGTCACCGAGTGAAATCATAGCTGTACGTCCTGGGTGGAGGCTAGCGATTTCAGATGTTGCCGTATAGGTTACTTGGAGTCCCAAACGAGCAAAGAGGGCCTCAAGGATTCCCTTAGCATAGAAGAAATCAACTGGAACTGCTACTGTTTGGAAATCTTTTTCAGCAACCAAGCCTGTCAAGGCAAAGGCAAAGCTGTTGATCTCATTTGGAAGTTCTTCTTTTGGATTGCCTGTTTGTTCAAAGACTTTTCCAATCTCGTAAAGGGCCAAGTTTTTATTCTTACGAGCCACGTTGTAAGCCACCGTATCAAGGATACCAGAAATCATATTTTGACGGAGGACAGAACGGTCCACTGTCATTGGCCACATGAGTTCAGTAAGGTTGCTTGGTTGAGCCGTAAACTCAACAGCTTTTTCAGGAGTTGTCAGAGCGTAGGTAATGATTTCGGTCAAACCTGCTCCTTCAGCAATCGTACGAACTTGACGGCGGAGTTTTTGTGTAGCAGTCAATTCACCAGCTGTCCCATCGTCTTTTGGAAGGCTGGTTGGCAAGCGGTCATATCCATAGATACGAGCGATTTCTTCAAAGAGGTCTGCCTCGATAGTGATATCCCAGCGACGGCGTGGGACGCTGACTGTAAAACTGTCTGCATTTCCAGAAAGACCAAAGCCAAGACGACGGAAGACGTCTTCTACATCCGCGTAAGAAAGTTCTGTACCAAGGACACGGTTAACATCAGCAAGAGTTGAAGAAACTTCCACATCAGAGGTATCAAGCTCACCCGCTGACACGATTCCCTTACGCACCGTCGCACCTGCAAGTTCTGCAATCATGCTAGCTGCCGCATCAAGGGCTTCGTTAACAGTTGCCACATTGATACCTTTTTCAAAGCGAGAAGATGACTCAGAACGAAGGTTAAGACGACCGCTGGTCTTACGGATTGATTTTCCGTTGAAGACTGCAGCTTCAAGGACGACACATCTAGATTTCTCAGAGATTTCTGTTGCTTGACCGCCCATGACACCTGCAAGGGCTACTGGCTTGTCTGCGACAGTGATAACTAAGTCATTCACGTCCAAGTCGCGTTCTTCACCATCTAAAGTCACCAATTTTTCACCAGCACGCGCTTCACGTACACGGATGTCACTCCCTTCAAAGGTATCCAAGTCAAAGGCGTGCATTGGTTGACCAAAGTAGAGAAGGATGTAGTTGGTCACGTCCACTACGTTATTGATTGGACGGATTCCTTCATTCATGAGAAGGTTTTGCAACCATTGTGGACTTGGTGCGATAGTCACATTGTCCAATATACGAGCTGCATAGTAAGGCGCCTTGTCTGTCTCAATGCCCACAGAAAGAGCATCTGCTGCAGCTTGGTCAGTTTCTGAAAGAGTAAATTCTTTAAAGTTGACTGCCTTGTCATAGATAGCTGCCACTTCGTGAGCCACTCCACGCATAGAAAGGGCATCTGCACGGTTTGGTGTGATAGAAAGTTCGATGATTTCATCATCCAAGTCTAGGTATGAGAAGACTTCCTCACCTGGAACGGCATTTTCTGGCAATATTTGAATGCCATCTGCAAATTCCTTTGGTACAACAGAATCAGAAATCCCTAGTTCACCAAGTGAACAAATCATACCAAGTGACTCCAGACCGCGGATTTTCCCTTTTTTGATCTTGTAATTGTCAGCGATGCGAGCTCCTGGAAGAGCCACCATGACCTTGATACCAGCACGCACATTTGGGGCACCACAAACGATTTGACGGGCTTCTTCTTCGCCAACGTTAACCCGACAAACATGAAGGTGAGTTTCTGGCACATCTTCGCAAGACAAGACCTCACCGACGACAATTTTTGAGAGACCAGCAGCAGGTGATTCCACACCTTCTACCTCGATCCCTGTAGTTGACATTTTTTCAGCCAACTCTTGTGATGGCACATCAATGTCCACCAATTCTTTTAACCATTTATAAGATACAAGCATAATTTAGTTCTCCAGAATGACCGTTGTCACTCTAGTTCTTTTCCTTTCCTATCATTTCAATAGAAGAATCCTCTTCTTACCTTAATTTCTTTCTCAGTAACCAATCCGTATCTACTTTTTGACCAACCATAAAATGATGTTGGCTAAATTTTTCAAAACCATATCGATTATAAAACGCTTGAGCTTTTGTATTATGCTCCCAAACACCTAGCCAAGCCCAAGAAAAACTATTTTTTGTAGCAAGTTCCAGAGCGAATTCAAACAGTTGCTTACCGAGTCCAAATCCTTGGAATTTTTGTAGCACATAGAGACGTTGAATTTCAAAAGCACCCTCTAATTCTCTCTCAGTCTGAGCACTTCCCCAGTTGACTTTGAGAAAACCAGCTATCTCCTCTTCATGCATAATGAAATAGGTTTCGGATTCTGGATTTTCCAACTCAGTTGACAAAACTCTCAGACTATAAGCCTCTTCAAAGTATTCCTGTAACTGCTCTTCCGTATTATCATGAGCAAATGTTTCACGAAAGGTTTGTTTGGCAATTTTGGATAACACCCCAATATCTGCCTTTTCTACTTTTCTGATCATTATTTAAACTGTTCTGAGAAGCGGACATCTCCTTGGTAGAATCCACGGATATCGTTGATTCCGTAACGGAGCATGGCTACACGCTCTTGTCCAAGACCAAAGGCAAAGCCAGAGTAAACAGTCGCATCGATACCACTCATTTCAAGGACACGTGGGTGAACCATACCGGCACCCATAATTTCGATCCAACCAGTTTTCTTACATACGTTACAGCCTTCTCCACCACACTTGAAGCAAGAAACATCCACCTCAACAGATGGCTCTGTGAATGGGAAGTAAGATGGACGCAGACGGATCTGACGCTCTTCACCGAACATTTTTTGGACAATCAACTGAAGGGTTCCTTGAAGATCAGCCATAGAGATATTTTTCCCAACAACCAAGCCTTCGATTTGGTGAAACTGGTGACTATGGGTCGCATCATCCGTATCACGACGGAAGACACGCCCTGGCGAGATCATTTTCAAAGGACCTTTAGAGAAATCATGGGCATCCATAGCACGCGCCTGAACTGGAGACGTGTGGGTACGGAGCAAGATTTCTTCAGTGATATAGAAAGTATCCTGCATATCGCGAGCTGGGTGGTCTTTGGGAAGGTTCATACGCTCAAAGTTATAGTAGTCTTGCTCCACTTCAAAACCATCCACGACTTGGTAACCCATACCGATGAAGATATCTTCGATTTCTTCACTGGTTTGTGTGAGGACGTGGCGGTGACCAGTCGCAACTGGACGACCTGGAAGGGTCACATCGATACTCTCACTTGCTAATTGAGCTGCAACTTTCTTTTCTTCCAAAAGCTTAGCAGTTTCTTCAAAAGCTGCTGTCAAGACATCACGCGCTTCATTGACATGTTTCCCGATAATCGGACGCATCTCAGCAGAGACATCTTTCATCCCTTTGAGGATTTCAGTGAGCGATCCCTTTTTACCAAGGACAGAGACACGCAAATCTTGCATCTCTTTTTTATTTTCAGCAGTAATCTGCTTCAAGCTAGCCAGCGTTTCTTCACGAAGCGCTTTTAATTGTTCTTCAATAGTTGACATAATTCCTCCATCAGTCGCTTATCAGATAAAAAGAAAACCACATGCCAAAAACTCCACTCGGAGCGTTGACACGCGGTACCATCCGTTTTCATCTGACAAGTCAGACCTTCATTTCTAAATCCATGCGCAAGTGAATTCACCCAGCTTTCATATAGAGAGCTTGCAGTCACGGCTCTCCTCCCTGTCATACTTCCCTTGAGTTACTAGTCTTGCAGATTTCTATTCAATTACTACATAGTTTATCAGATTTTGAGTTAAAAAACAAGTTAGATTAGATTAATTTCAATATAAAACTCATTCCTTTTTCTGTTGCTCCATTTTCCACAAATCCAAGCGACTTGAAACACCTCCTAGAAGCATGATTGTAGGTGTAGATTTCCTTGACTCTCAATTCTTTCCATCCTTTTACTCGAGCCAATTCAATCAAAGTACTTAGAATCTTTTTTCCAAGTCCTCGATGTTGGTAATCGGAATTCCCAATCACAATGGGGAGATTATCCTGAGATAGTGTAACATCCCCAATTGGAAACCATTCACCCTTCTCCTTGACTTCAATCCAAAAAAGCTCACCATGCTGATCCAAATAGGAATACATAGCTTCCAAAGTTGCTTGACTATAAGGTCTCTTCACACCATCTACGAGGTGAACCAAGTTCACATCCTGATACCAAGCAAAAGCTTCTTCACAATGATTGACCTTATAATAAGGAACAAGACGCAGTGCATTATCTATTTGTAAAATCCGTTTCATCTGCTTTCCTTTTCAACAAAAGAGTTGCTGCTTGATTAAAACCATCACACCAGTTATACCATTTTGCTTCATACTCATCTTGAGCTAAGATATGATTTTTTAAGTCCAGAACAGAGTAGATTTTTCTTTCTTTGCAGGCTTGCGCATAGAGATGATATAGTTCATCACCACCATCTCTATCCCACTCAGCAGAAATCGTATCTCGACCTGCCAATAAAGCCTGATAAGCCCTGTGATGTCCATCTGTAATCAACAAGCAATTTCCAAATGCAAGAATACTAATTGGATCAACATTGTTTAGTTCTACCGACTGATAAAGCATCTGAATATCTTGTAACTTCTCTTCTGATAAGTATAGTTGAGTCGGATGAAGATCTACTATATTGACTTTTATATTGACTTTCATTTCTTTCTCCTCAAGGGAATTCGATACTCACTTCTGTTTGCCTTTAAATCGCCATTGGAAGCGGAGCTTGTCATAGAAGGGAAACTCTATAAACAGGACTCCCAAACCCACACAGAGACTGGCAAAGACGTCTGATGGATAGTGAACTCCCAGATAGACCCTTGATACCAACACACTGACTAAGTAAAGGCCAAGGACGATTTGTACGATTTTTCTCCAGACTGGATTTCTCATCCGTTGACTGAGAATGACAATCAGAGAACCGACCATCAAGGTTACAGCCAGAGAATGGCCACTTGGAAAGGAAAATCCCTTCTCCTCAACCAAGTGTAAAATAGCTGGTCGTGGGCGCTGGTAGATATTTTTAAAGGTCACGATTAAAAGACCTGCCAAAGCCAGATTTCCCAGCATGAAGAAACTTTCTATCTTCCATCTTTTACGATAAAAGACAAAGGCTGCGATGGCAACCCAGGTGATAATCACTGGGATATCAATCAGGCGTGTAATGGCTCGGAAGAGAGTAGTCAAATAATCTGGCAAGTCTCCTCGAACGGCTGTCTGTATCGGTTGGTCAAAACCGACCAGCGTTTCAGGGTAAAATTTGACCATGTAGCCAAGAATAACGAAAAGTAAAAGGGCAAAACTGCCCTTCATTAAAAATATTTGTTTATCTTTCATAGTGTTTTAAGGTTGGTTTCAAAAGGACGTACAACAACCAGAATGAAACGGAAAAGATTACACCCTCAATCAAGTTAAAAGGTAATACCATGGTCATTAGGTAGTTGGAAAGTCCCAAAATTTTTCCAATATCAAAGTTAGCAAACTTAGCGTACAAAGGAACAGCATAAACATAGTTGAGAACCAACATAGCCACGGTTAAACCAATAGTTCCAGCTAGAGAGCCTAGTAGGAAACGAAGGGTTGTCCGTTCCTTTTTCCAAATCAAAGCAAATACGATGACAAAAACTCCTAAAGCTACGATATTCATTGGCAAGCCAATGTAAGTATTCACTCCCTGGCTGTTAAGAAGCAATTTCAATAGTGAGCGAAGCAAGAGAATTCCTAGAGCAGCAGGCAAATCCATGACCACCAGACCCACAAGGACTGGCAAGATACTAAATTCGATCTTGAGGAAGGACGCCGCTGGCAAAAGCGGAAAGTCAAAGTACATCAGCACAAATGAGATGGCTGATAGAATCGCAATGGTCGAAAGTCGACGTGTGTTTGTCATAACAGGTTCCTCCAATTTTCTATAAAATCAGAAGAAGTTAGAAAGGATTCCCCTATCTATTCTCACTTTTTATACCCCAAAAGTTCCCTCGCACTCTATTGAGCAAACGGTTACAATTTAGCTATAAATCTATCAGAACAGACAAAGCTATTCTTTCGTCTTCTCCCATCCAGACTATACTGTCGGTTGTGGAATCTCACCACATCAGCTTGCGCTCGCGGACTTATTTAACTAAGATATTTTAGATTTATCTAGGCGTCGCAGTCGAAGATAATACTTAAAGTATATCGAGACAAGACAACGACGAGAAAGCTAAAATAGATCGTCAAATTTACCGCCGGTCGGGAATTTCACCCTGCCCTGAAGACTCTTTTATCATAACAAAAAACGCTTGCAAGCGCAAGCATTTTGTTCATTTCATTTTCATTTTTTATTTCAATTTATCCACTTCATAGGTATGAACAAGCTCAAGACCTGCAAAGTTCTGCTGGCGGAGAGCCTCATAGACAATCATGCAGACGGTATTAGACACATTGAGACTGCGGACATGTTCATCATTCATAGGAATACGGAGAGCTTTCTCAGGATGTTCTCGCATAAAGTCCTCAGGCAAGCCCTTGTCTTCACGTCCAAATAGAAAATAATGGTCTTCGTTAATCGATAAATCCACATCAGAATACACTTTCTCAGCAAATTTAGAAATCAGATAAAGTTTGCCCTTCATCTGAGACATGAAATCCTCCAAACTCTCGTAAAAATAAATTTCTAGCTTATCCCAATAATCCAATCCAGCTCGCTTCATCTTGCGGTCGTCAATAGGAAAGCCCATTGGCTTGATGATGTGGAGGGGAGAATTGGTCGCAGCGCAAGTACGCGCGATATTGCCTGTATTTTGTGGAATTTGTGGTTCAAATAATACAATGTGATTTGTCATGACTTGCTTCCTTTCACCATTGCAAAAAAATAGCCACACTGCCCGGAGTCAAGCTCAGCAAACAGCGTGGTTAAGGCATCGTTAACTTACCTCACAACAGGTTTGAAGTAAATCAGCGAAACTACTTTCTTAGTATAACACTTTCAGAATCATTGTCAATAGAAACGACTTGATTTTTTCAATTTTTTCAAGCTATTTCTTGGGGTTTCTAGGAGAAAATTCTTAAATATCTGCAAAAATTGCTTACTCTTTTATACCTATCTGTGGACTGGGAATGATGATATTATGACCTCGTTATTTCAAATACTGCTGTATGAAGCCACTCATTATGAATTTGTAAGTCATTTTCTATAACCCTACTAAAGATGAAGCCATTTTTTAAAAGCACCCTCTGAGAGGCTAGATTACCTGTTGCCGTTCCTGCAATGATTCTATTGAAACCATAAGTCGTGAAGGCTTTTTCTAAAACGAGTTTAACCGCTTCGCTGGCATAACCTAAATTGCTAACATTTTCCCCAATCCTATACCCAAGCTCTGCTGTTTTTCGATTATTCTCTAAAACACTCAAATTGATTCTTCCGACCATAACTCCTTGTGCATCTCTAATAAGATGCATGTAGACATCATGATTCTCTTGTTCCCTTAACAATTCCCTCGTAATTTCTTTAAAAACTTCTGACTCAAAATAGTTAGCTGGTCTAGGAGATAAATTTCGTTCAAAATACTCTCGATTTTCTTTTTCAAAAGAATAGACGTCTAAACTATTTTCTTCAGACAACAGCTCTAAACTGATCATTACAAATCCTCTCCCATCATTATCTACATTCAAATTTTCTCATGTTTACACAAAGTGAAATTAACACGATTTAAATTAAGTACTTTTACTATTTTATATCGTCTCTACATTATGACACTGAACTTAGTTGAAAATGATTATATTTGAATAACTTTGATTTTGTAGTGTAAATTCTACTATAAAATATACAAACTAATTCATGTTTTGTCAAAAAGTTTCAAGTATACAATTATTAACTTTATTTCTCATACAATCTATCAATAAAAAGTTATAGAATAATTTCTCTTTACTTCTCTAATGAAAACTTTGACAATACTATTTCCAAGGGTTATAAAATCGTCCGTGATTCTGCAAGATAAGTAGTAAACTAGCTACTAAAAACAAGGCTGCCAAGAGCAAAGTAAGATAGTCTCCTTTTTTCAAGGCCTGATAACTATACCAAGTGCGTTTTTTCTCTTTCCCAAAGCGTCGAAGCTCCATGGCAGTCGCGATGGTATCAATGCGTTCTAGCGAGCTGAAAATCAAGGGAGTAATAATGCGCAGATTGCCTTTAATTCGTTGCATGAGAGAAGCTTTCTTAGATAATTCCATCCCACGCGCTTCCTGAGACATCTTGATGGTAAAGAATTCTTCCTGCAAATCTGGAATATAGCGCAAGGTCAGACTGACAGAATAGGCAATCTTATAAGGCACACCGATTTGATTTAAACTGGAAGCAAACTGACTAGGGTGGGTTGTCATCAAAAAGATAATAGCCAGAGGAATGGTGCAAAGGTACTTAATGGCCAAATTTAGCAGATAAAAGAGCTCCTGACTGGTCAGAGTGTAGGCACCGATTCCCTGCCAAATCACACTTCTCTCTCCGTAAAGTCCAACCCCATACTCGGGAGAAAAGAGATAGACCATCAAGACGTTTAAAATCGCAAATACCGTCGCAAAAGCGGCCACAAAGGAGACATCTTTAAAGCGGATTTCTGACAAATAGAGGAGAAAGACCGAAAAGATGGCAATCAGAACAAGCAGTCTGGTATCATAGCTAATCATGGCCGCCAATGACACGAGAATGAAAAAGAGGAGTTTAACAGCGCCTGACAAGCGATGAATCACAGTATCTCTATGCTGGTAACCGATTAATTTAGCTTGCATCCTTCTCTCCTTTCTTTGTAAAATGCCGTTAAAGCAAGTGGATCCACATCTAGTTTTTTAGCCAAGTTGAAGATTGAAGTTTCTTTTAGATTGGCTTTTACTAACAGCTCAGGATTGCTCAAAAGACTGGCTGGATCAATATCGGCAATCAATTCCCCATCCACCATGACAAGGGCCCGGTCTGAATAATCCAGCATCAATTGCATATCATGGGTAATCATGACAATAGTATGACCTTTTTGATGCAGTTCTTCAAGAAATTCCATAATCTCAGTATAGTTCTTCTGGTCTTGACCTGCAGTTGGTTCATCTAAGAGGATAATTTCAGCCCCCAAGACCAAAATTGAAGCAATAGTGACACGTTTTTTCTGTCCAAACGACAGGGCAGAAATGGGCCAATTACGGAATTCATAGAGACCACAGATTTTCAAGGTTTCATAGACTCTCGTTTCAATTTCCTGCTCGTCCACACCTCGCAAACGAAGTCCCAGAGCCACCTCATCAAAAATCATATTGGTTGAAATCATTTGATTAGGATTTTGCAGCACATAGCCTACTCGTTCCGCCCGCTCTGCAACAGAATCTCCTTTGATATCCTGTCCTTCCCAAAGATAGCGGCCTTCCGTCTGGATAAAGCTACTTAAGGCCTTGGCTAGGGTTGATTTCCCAGCTCCATTTTTTCCGACAATGGCAATCTTTTCACCCTTTTTAATATCCAGATGAAGAGATTTTAAAATCGGTCTATCGTCATAAGAAAAAGACAGATCCTCTAGTCTAAAGAGTGACTGCAAATCTGGCGTCTCTTTTGCCAGTTCATTCTGCAACTGAACCTGGCCTTTTGAGATAGACAAGTTGTCCAAATTTGCTAATTGTTCTTCCTTGACTAAATCCACACCCAATTGACGGAGAGTGGTTAGATAAAGCGGTTCTCGAATTCCATTTTGTGTCAATAAATCAGTCGCCAGTAACTGGTCAGGACTCCCATTAAAGAGGATACGACCATCGTTTATCAGGACAATCCGATCCACAGGTCGATGCAAAACATCCTCCAAACGGTGCTCGATAATAAGAGTCGTCGTTCCTTCTTCCTTATGAATCTGGTCAATCAATTCGATAATATCCTGACCTGACTTGGGATCCAGATTGGCGAGTGGCTCATCAAACAAAAGAATCGGACTCTCATCAATCAAGACACCAGCTAGACTGACCCGCTGCTTTTGCCCACCAGATAAATCCTGAGGACGCTGATTCAGTAAAGGAAGAAGGTCCAGCTTTTCAGCCCATTTATGAACACGACTTTTCATCTCTTCTAAACTTGTTACATCATTTTCTAGAGCAAAAGCCAAATCTTCTGCCACAGACAGACCGATAAACTGCCCATCAGTATCCTGCAAAACTGTACTGACCAGATGAGACTTATCATAGATACTCATATCAAAGGCCGCTTGCCCCTTGATCAAAAATTCTCCAGATGTCTGACCCTTGTAAATATTTGGAATAATCCCATTCAAACATTGACCCAAGGTCGACTTACCTGACCCAGATGGCCCAACAATTAAGACTTTCTCTCCCTTGTAAATGGTTAAGTCTACTCCTTGCAAGGTCGGTTCTTGTTGCGTTTCATACTGGAAAGAGAAATTCTTCCACTCAATTATAGCTTCTTTCATCTTACTCTCTTCATTCGCTTCTTAGACTTCTATTTTATCATAAATCAAGCCCTTCTTGCAGACTCTTCTCTTAAAAACTTAGCACCAACAAGATTCCTAGCCTAAATTGCCTACCCGACTAGCCTATAAACAGCAAAAAGACTGGTTCCCCAGCCTTTTCCCTTATATTAATCCTTTTTCAAACTTCCTGAACGAGTCTGTGTACGTGAATAAGCTAGCAAGAGAAGGGTACCTGCGATAGCTACAGTTACAGCATTTGCAATTCCCGCAACAATCCCTTGGGCAAATACTTTTTCTGCTGCTTCTTGATAAATCACAACATCTCCAAGTGGTGCCAAGACACCCCAAACAAGAGCATTTGCAACAATCTGAATGAGGTTAAAGAAGACAATATCCTTCAACTCAAAAACACCCTGTGTTACTCGAATGTATTTTCTAAAGAGTCCGACGACTAGACCAAAGAGACCACTAGCAATAATCCAAGTCCACCACAGACCGTAGCCAGCAAGAGAGTCCTTCACTGCATGCCCAATTAAACCAACAAGTAGTCCCACTAGAGGGCCAAAAATGATAGATAAGAGGCTCTGTACCGCATACTGAAGCTGGATGCTTGTATTTGGAACGGGTGTCGGAATGCTGATCATCCCGATGACAACAAAGAGCGCAGCTCCAACACCGATAGCAACAACTTGTTTAATTGATTGATTTTTCATCTATATTCTCCTATTTTATGATTCTATTTTCTTTATTTCAATGGTCCAAGATGAACCGACACCCACATTATAGGCCTTGGCAAAGGAACCTTGGTTAATTGCCAGACCTAAACGATAGAGAGAGTTGATGTAAAGGATTGGTTGCCCAATTCTCACATCTGCAAATGATTTGCCATAAACAACCTGATTTTGATAAACCAGCATATCAGCGTGATAGATAGTCACTTCAAAACGATCACCGAATGCTGGTTCCAGCTTGTAAAATTCTTCTCGCGTGATAGAGGTCCAAAGCGAACCAAAACGCACATCCAGAATATCAATAGCTCCCTTCACCAGATGATCTTCTATGATAGTCTCTACGACTGGAAGCTCTACAATCTGATCCACACTAAGCTCTGGCCCCACTTCCTCGAAAGTAATGTGACCACTGGCCAGTTTAGCACCAGTATAGGCATAGACATCACGACCGTGAAATGTATAAGAATGCTCTGTATTTTGACGTCTATTGGCCACTTCAGAAATCTCACGAATAGCTACAATGCCAACGTGTTTCTTGATAAAAGAAAGCGTTCCATTGTCTGGCGTGACAATGTATTGATTTTTTGCAGTCTTGGCAACCACACTCTTACGTTTCGAGCCGACACCTGGATCGACAACCGATACAAAAGTCGTTCCCTCAGGCCAGTAATCCACCGTCTGAAAGAGACGGTAACTCCCCTCAAAAATATTATAAGGCGTGATATCGTGCGTCAAGTGATGAATTTTTAAGGTTGGAGATTCTTCTAAAGCCACTCCAATCATAGCCGATACCGCACCATCAACCAGACCAAAGTCTGATTGTAATACTAGTAAATTATTATTCATTTTATCTCCTTGTATATCCTTTATCATACCATATTTCAGAGAAAGTCGCTAATAGCTATTTTAATTGGTTAGGGTATAGTTTTACCTTATAGCAAATTTCCTACTAAAAACCCTAGTTATTAGCTAGTAGGTGCATTTTTTCTTGAAAAAAGGTATGATAGTTACATCATGAAAAAGTAGGTTTTATTATGAAAATTATCCTTGTCGGAGGGGGAAAAGTTGGTTTTGCCCTCTGTCGCTCCTTGGTTGCAGAAAAGCACGATGTTTTGCTGATTGAGCAAGACGAAGCCGTCCTCAATCATATTGTCAATCGCTTTGATATCATAGGTATCCTTGGTAACGGGGCTGATTTTACCATCCTTGAGCAAGCCAGTGTCCAAGATTGTGATATCTTTATCGCCCTGACTGAGTACGATGAAGTAAACATGATTGCAGCCGTTCTAGCCAAAAAAATGGGAGCTAAAGAAACCATCGTTCGGGTGCGCAATCCTGAATATTCTAACTCTTATTTCAAAGAAAAGAATATTCTCGGTTTTTCTCTTATCGTTAACCCTGAACTCTTAGCTGCCCGCGCTATCGCCAATATCATTGACTTCCCCAACGCCCTATCTGTCGAACGCTTTGCTGGTGGACGCGTTAGCCTGATGGAATTTGTCGTCAAATCAACTAGCAGTCTTTGCCAAATGCCCATTTCTGATTTTCGGAAAAAATTTGGCAATGTCATTGTCTGCGCTATAGAAAGGGATCATCAAATTATCATCCCAAGTGGTGATATGACCATACAGGATAAAGATAGAATCTTTGTCACTGGTAACCGTGTTGATATGATGCTCTTCCATAATTATTTCAAATCTCGTGCTGTGAAGAGCCTTCTCATCGTTGGAGCAGGTAGAATTGCCTATTATCTACTAGGTATCCTCAAAGACAGTCGTATTGATACAAAAGTCATCGAGATTAATCCTGAAAGGGCACGTTTCTTTAGTGAGAAATTCCCTAATCTGTATATTGTCCAAGGAGATGGTACCGCAAAAGATATCTTACTAGAAGAAAGTGCTCAAAACTATGATGCAGTAGCAACCCTAACAGGAGTTGACGAAGAGAATATTATTACTTCTATGTTCCTGGATAGTGTCGGGGTGCAAAAAAATATTAGCAAGGTTAACAGAACTAGTCTCCTTGAAATTATTCATGCGCCTGATTTCTCAAGCATTATCACTCCGAAAATCATCGCTGTAGATACAATCATGCACTTTATTCGTGGTCGTGTTAATGCTCAGTATTCAGACCTTCAAGCCATGCACCATCTAGCCAATGGCCAAATCGAAACCCTGCAATTCCATATCAAGGAAGCCAATAAAATGACTGCCAAACCTCTTTCTCAACTAAAATTGAAAAAAGGAGTTCTTATTGCAGCCATCATTCGAAAAGGCAAAACGATTTTCCCTACTGGAGAGGATATGCTTGAAGTCGGTGACAAACTTCTAGTAACGACCTTACTGCCGAATATCACTAAGATTTATGACTTAATCGCGAGGTAAGAGATGAATAAAAGTATGATTCGTTACCTCCTTTCAAAGTTACTTCTGATTGAAGCTGTTCTTCTTTTGGTTCCTGTGGCTGTTGCTATCTATTACCATGAATCTAGCCAAGTTTTTACAGCCCTCTTTTCAACAATAGGGATTCTCGTATTACTAGGCGGTTCAGGGAGTTTGCAAAAACCAAAAAATCAACGGATTTATGCCAAGGAGGGAATCTTGATTGTGGCCCTCTGTTGGATCCTATGGTCTTTCTTTGGCGGTCTCCCCTTTGTCTTTTCTGGGCAAATTCCCAGCGTTATCGATGCCTTTTTTGAGATTAGTTCTGGCTTTACAACTACTGGAGCAACTATTCTGAACGATGTTTCGGTCCTCAGCCGTTCCCTCCTCTTCTGGCGAAGTTTTACCCACTTGATCGGAGGAATGGGAGTGCTTGTTTTTGCACTTGCTATTATGGACAATGCCAAGAATAGCCACCTAGAAGTGATGAAGGCTGAGGTTCCTGGCCCTGTTTTTGGTAAGGTTGTATCCAAACTAAAAAATACTGCCCAGATTCTCTATCTCCTTTATCTAGCTCTCTTCTCCCTCTTTGTCATTATCTATTATCTAGCTGGCATGCCCCTATTTGATAGTTTTGTCATCGCTATGGGGACAGCAGGTACAGGAGGTTTTACCGTCTATAACGATGGAATTGCTCACTATGGCAGCTCACTAATTACCTATCTGGTTAGTATCGGAGTTCTGGTTTTTGGGGTAAATTTCAACCTCTACTACTACCTCATGCTCCGTCGCGTCAAAGCCTTCTTAGGAGATGAAGAACTTCGGGCTTACTTGGTCATCGTACTGGTTTCTACAGGCTTGATTAGTCTTAATACCCTCTATCTCTATCCAGGATTTTCTAAGAGCTTTGAAATGGCCTTCTTCCAGGTTTCCAATATCATTACGACGACTGGTTTTGGTTACGGAGATATTACCAACTGGCCCCTCTTCTCCCAGTTTATCCTCCTCTTCCTTATGGGAATCGGTGGCTCTGCTGGTTCAACCGCAGGTGGACTCAAGGTTATTCGAGGCCTCATCCTTTCAAAAATTGCCAAAAACCAGATTTTGTCAATCCTATCCCCCCACCGTGTTTTGACCCTCCATGTTAATAAAACAGTGATTGATAAGGATACCCAGCATAAGATTCTCAAGTACTTTGTCATCTATGCTATGATTTTGCTAGCACTTATCTTTATTGTCAGCCTAGATAGCAATGATTTTCTAGTTGTGACCAGCGCTGTCTTCAGCTGTTTCAATAATATCGGGCCTATTCTAGGAACAACTTCTAGCTTCTCAATCTTTAGTCCTATCTCAAAAATTCTCCTCTCCTTTGCAATGATTGCAGGACGTTTGGAGATTTATCCAATCCTACTTCTCTTTATGAAGAGGACTTGGTCTAAGAGATAAAATACAACCACACATTGTAAACTTACAAAGTGTGGTATTTTTATACTCTTCGAAAATCTCTTCAAACCACGTCAGCTCTATCTGCAACCTCAAAACAGTGTTTTTTGAGCAACCTGCGGCTAGCTTCCTAGTTTGCTCTTTGATTTTTATTGAGTATCAAATACCTCCCGCAACTCAACAAGTATCTTTGAATCCCGGTCAGATATTTCAGTGCCTGACTTAAGGAATTTAATAATCCAAAAAACAACCCTCAGTCGACTGACCGAGGGTTACTTATTTCATTATTAAAGAACTTGATTAGCTCAATGCATCCAAGGCATCATCCATTGAAAGAACTTCGTGGAAGACACGTTGTGTCAATTCAGTTTTTTGTTCTGGAGTGAGGTATTTAGTGTTTACACAGTATCCAGAGATACGTACGATAACGTCTTCACCAGACATGATCTTTTCGTAAACATCGTTCAAGTCCATAACGTTCAAGTTAACGTGTTGTCCACCGTTTTCGAAGTAACCATCAAGGATTGTTACTAAGTTATCAACTTGTTCGTCACGAGTCTTACCAAGAGCACGAGGTGAAACTTGAGTTGTCAATGAGATACCGTCAGCTGCATAACTAAAGTCAAGGCTAGAAAGTGAGTTCAAGTTTTGCAACCATCCACCTTTAGCTTTGTTAGATGGGTTAGCACCTGGTGAGAAGAATTCAAGTTTAGACAAGTTCACAGAACCATCTTCGTTGAGGTATACACCTTTGTGAACTGGTGAGTTACCAGTTTGTTTAGAGTAAGCAACGTTAGATGTGATAGTCAAAAGTGAAACTGTAGCTTCTGCGTTTTTGTAAAGTTTGTGGCTACGTAGACGAGTTGTGTAAGCTTCGATCAACCATTCTGCCAATTCGTTTGAACGTGGGTCATCTTCACCCCAACGTGGGTATTCACCGATTGTTTCGTAATCGTAGATGTAGCCATTTTCGTCACGGATTGGTTTAACTGTAGCGTATTTGATAGCTGACAATGTATCAACAGTGTTAGCAAATCCACAGATACCGAATCCCATGTTCGCACGTTGTTTAGTTGGCAAGAAGGCCATTTGAACAGCTTCGTAGTTGTACTTATCAGTCATGTAGTGGATGATGTTCAAAGCATCTACGTAAGTGTCAGTCAACCAGTCAAGAGATTTTTCAAAGTTAGCTTTAACTGATTCGAATTCAAGAACTTCGTCACGGATTGGTTCGATGTCAAATACTTTGTAGTCTTTGTGTACATCGTCGTAACCACCGTTCAAACCAGTAAGAAGGGCTTTCAATACGTTTACACGCGCACCGAAGTACTGGATGTTGTGGCGTTGTTCTTCATTTTCTGGGTCAAGTGGAGACACACAGCATGAGATACAGCTCATTTCACCATATCCGTCTTTAGCCATTGTTGTTACACCTTCATATTGGATTGAAGAGTGTTTGTGGCTCATGTGCATACAGTAGCGACGGAAGTTGTATGGCAATTTATCAGTCCAAAGAACTGTCAAGTTTGGTTCAGGAGAGTTACCGATATTGTCAAGAGTGTTCAAGAAACGGTAGTCCATCTTAGTAACACGGTGACGACCATCGTTACCCATACCAGCCATAGAAGTTGTGATGAATGTTGGATCACCTGAGTACAATTGGTCATAAGCTTTAGTACGAGCAAATTTAACTGTACGAAGTTTCATAACGAAATCATCAACGAATTCTTGGATTTCTGATTCAGTAAATGTACCACGAGCAAGGTCACGTTCTGCAAAGATGTCCAATACGATTGGTACACGTCCTAGAGATGTAGCAGCACCGTTGATCACACGGCAAACAGACATGAAGGCGATGTTAACCCATTGGATAGCTTCTTTAACGTTCATCGCTGGTTTGCGAACGTCAACTCCGTATAGGTCACCCAAGCGAACAACTTGTTGCAATGCTTGGTATTGAAGGTTGATTTCTTCACGAAGACGGATTGTTTCTTCATCGATTTCTTCGATTGCATTCCAGTCGTTTACTTTTTCTTGCATCAAGTAGTCTGCACCGTAAAGAGCAAGACGTGCATAAACACCGATGATACGTCCGCGTGAGTATGCATCTGGAAGACCAGTTACAGTGTGAGCGTGACGAGCGCGACGAATGTTTGAAGTGTAGGCACGGAAGATACCGTCGTTAACTGTTGTTACGTATTTAGTAAAGATTTCGTGAACAGCTGGATCTGGTTCGTATCCATTTTCTTTCAAAGTAGTTTCAGCCATACGGATACCACCTTTTGGCATGAAGTTCAATTTGAAGAGTTCATCATTTTGGATACCAAAGATCACTTCATTTTCTTTGTCGATAAATCCAGCTGGGATATCAGCGATAGATGTTGGACGAGTGTCCATTGGGAAACGAGTTTCTTCGTAGTGAGCCTTAGTTTCTTCTACAATTTTTTTGATGTGAAGTGAACGTTCTGTTGGCCCTGCAAGGAAGCTTTCATCTCCATCGTAAGGTGTGTAGTTAGCTTGTACGAAGCGTGATACACTTGCTTTTTCTTTCCAATCTACGCCTTTGAAGCCTTCCCAAGCTTTGTCAAAAATATCTTGTGCTTCAACAACTGTTTTAACAACCATGTTAATGTCCTCTGTTTTCTTTCTAGTAACAGTCATCTGTTACATTTGTGAAACCAGTATACCACACAGTAACCGATTTCAACAAGTGGAAAAGCCCAGTTTTTACACTTTCTTTTCTAAAACAGTCTATATTTCATTCTAAACTGTATTATATTTTTGAAAAAATAAAGTCCTTTTTTCTTTTTTTCAGAAAAAAGGGTATAATAAAAGAAAATAAGCAATAAAAAGGTGCTAGGCATGTTGATTTTCCCTTTGTTAAATGATTTGTCAAGAAAAATCATCCATATTGACATGGATGCCTTTTTTGCTGCGGTAGAAATCAGAGATAATCCTAAACTCAGAGGAAAACCTGTCATTATCGGAAGCGACCCTCGGCAAACAGGTGGACGGGGAGTCGTTGCTACCTGTAGCTATGAGGCACGAGCTTTTGGTGTCCATTCTGCCATGAGTTCCAAGGAAGCCTATGAGCGTTGTCCCCAGGCCGTCTTCATCGCAGGAAATTATGAGAAATATAAGTCTGTGGGCCTCCAGATTCGAGCTATTTTTAAGCGCTATACAGATTTAATAGAACCTATGAGCATTGATGAAGCTTATTTAGACGTGACAGAAAATAAACTCGGTATCAAGTCAGCTGTCAAAATCGCTCGCCTCATTCAAGAGGATATCTGGCAGGAACTTCATCTAACTGCTTCTGCCGGTGTTTCCTACAACAAATTCTTAGCTAAAATGGCGAGCGATTATCAAAAACCACATGGTCTGACAGTGATTCTACCTGATCAGGCTGAGGATTTTCTCAAACAAATGGATATTTCCAAGTTTCATGGAGTAGGAAAAAAGACAGTAGAACGTCTTCATCAAATGGGGGTTTTTACTGGCGCTGACCTACTTGAAGTTCCTGAAGTGACTCTAATAGACCGTTTTGGCAGACTGGGCTATGACCTTTATCGAAAGGCTCGTGGCATTCACAACTCCCCCGTCAAATCTAATCGCATTCGTAAATCAATCGGCAAAGAGAAAACCTATGGAAAGATTCTCCGTGCCGAGGAAGACATCAAAAAAGAGCTGACTCTCCTATCAGAACGAGTCGCTCTCAATCTCAATAAACAAGAGAAAACTGGAAAAATTGTCATTCTGAAAATCCGCTACGAGGACTTTTCAACTCTGACTAAACGAAAAAGTCTGGATCAAAAAACGCAGGATGCTAGTCAGATAAGCCAACTAGCCCTGCAACTCTATGAAGAGTTGGACGAGAAAGAAAAAGGCGTCCGCCTGCTGGGGATTACCGTAACTGGATTTTAAAGCTCAATGAAAATCAAAGAGCAAACTAGAAAGCTAGCCGCAGGCTGCTCAAAACACTGTTTTGAGGTTGCAGATAGAGCTGATGCAGTTTGAAGAGATTTTCGAAGAGTATAAAACCTTGAAGAGTTGCCCCTTCAAGGTTTTTCTTATACAAATAAACGGACAAAGCTGTAAAGTAGTAAGACACTACCAAGCACGATACGGTATTTACCAAAAAGGGTAAAGTCGTGTTTTTTTACATAGCTTGTCAAGAAACGAATAGCGACCATGCTGACTGCAAAGGCTACTCCCATCGCAACCAAGAGCAAGAACAATTGCCCAAAGCTCAAGAGTTGTCCTGCTTTTATAAATTTGAAAATCTTTAAGGCACTAGCTCCAAACATAACAGGAATTCCAAGATAGAAGGTAAATTCCGTCACAACAGAACGACTGGTTCCATTTAACAAACCACCGACAATAGTCGCTCCTGAACGGCTAGTTCCTGGTAAAAGGGCAAGAACTTGGAAGAGTCCGATATAGAATGCTGTCGTATAAGGAAGTTTGTCCAACTCTGTTACACTTGGCTCTATAGCACGCGCTTCATTGCGCTTTTCCAAATAGATAAAGGCAATCCCATAGATAATCAACATGAGAGCAACAGAAACCATGTTATGGAAGTGGGTATCAAACCAATCATCAAATTTAAAGACGGCAAGTAAAGGCAAAGTGGCAACCAAGACCTTCAACCACAGTCTCCAAGTCTTACGAACTTCCTGCTTATCCTTAGTCGATTTGAAAGGATTGAGCTTGTTAAAGTAAATGACCATAACCGCTAAAATAGCACCAAGCTGAATCACGACATTAAACATGGACATAAAGGCTTCATTTTGATTTTGGTATTGGATAAACTCCTCTGCTAAAATCAAGTGACCTGTACTCGAAATCGGCAACCATTCCGTAATTCCTTCAACAATCCCGAAGAAGATAGATTTTAAAATTTCAATAAGATACATAGATTACTCCTTTTTCTATCTTCCATTATAGCATACTTTTTCAGTATATGGCAGTTCTCTTTAAAAGGCACCGATACTGCCACCGCCTCCTCCTCCAGAGAAGCCACCGCCAGAACTTCCACTTCCAGAAGATACGGAATAGGTACTTGCTGTGTTTGCGACGCTGGCATAATGGCTCATTTGCGCACTTGAATGATAAAACATACTATGCCAGCCATATGCTACATAGAGATTGATATCTGGATTTTCCACTTGGATATGATGAACCTTCATCAAATGACTGACCTTGTCTGCATAGCCAAATAAAGTCGCATAAACCAAGAGGCGATTCCAGACCACAATACTTTCCAATTCAGCCTGATCCAATCGTGCAATCTCACGCAACATATTTTCAAAACTGGTCCAGAGATAGTATACTTCTGCTCCTGCTTCATTTAGGACACCATCACGATTATCTAATCGAAGCTTCCAATAATAGAAAACAGCCAAAACCAAACCTAGAAAACCAAGTATTGGCAAGAGGAGGTAAAGATAGCCATAAACATCCAAACTGTACAAGAACAAACCAAATCCGATAAATAGGGGCAAGATAGTCAAGACCCCCATACCCACTTGCAAGGCCTTTTCCCCACCAGTTAAAGGACGGTAGTAATCCGGAAGCCCCCAGAAGGTAACTCTATTTCTCACTCCTTCTTGCATCTGGTTCAATACTTCTTCAAAAGAAGATTTGAGCTGACGCCCCTTTGCTTGAATCCGTTTTTCATCAGAAACTTTTGCTCTACGATAAAGACTATCAGATACCTTGTAATCCGCAAACAAATTGGAAAGAGTTTCTTCTTTTTTGCCTGAAAAAGCCAGATTTAGACAGTCTTTCTCAAAACTTGACAAACCATCTTCTTTTACTAGCTTCAAACCAACTGCATCTCCTTCTGAAATGATAGAAACATTCCCACGGTCTATCACATCTAGCAAGGTAGCTTGAATAAGTTGGTCAAAGGTAAATTTACCTGCTCCTTTTGTTAGAGGACTCACTTCTTCCAAGGAGGTCGAGTAGACTGCTTCTGATAAAACCATAGGCTCTAATTCCATTGGTGGTTCATAGATACGATGATTTTTGGCATATTTGACGGAAGGAGTGGTCTTTCTTCTATAGATGAAATAGAAGCAAATACTCAATAACAAGGAGATAGAAAGTATCGAAGGGAAGACCCAAGTAACGAGTTGTTTACTTTGCTCTTTTTCTTTAAAAATCGAGTCTTCTATCTTATTAAACTCTTCTAAACGATTTCCTTTCAATCCCTGATCCCTAGCGCTAGCAAAATCAGTTCGAGGCCAGTAGGCATGCAATTCAACTCCCCGCTTAGGCGGAAGATTGTCTAAACGGATAGTATAATCAAGGTTACTCTTTTCAACCGTTCCCTCTCTAAAAAGTTTCCCTGTATGGAAAAAGAGTTTTTCAGCCCCCTTGTCTCCCCTTACATGAAATTCAAACTTTCCAATAGCTCCTGAACTATCTGTCAGAGGTTGCCAATTTAATTCAGCGATGTCATCATAAAGGAAAAGTAAATTCTTTAAGTTCCAAACGAGGTCAACTTCAACTGTGTCGCCTTCTTGACCTGAATTGTAGACTTTCACAGTATAACCATTCGCCTCTTCTGTCACTTCGCTAGTAACGTCTGTCAGTTCAGCACCGTTTTTCGAGGCCTGAACCTTTGGTTGAGGATCTATCTCAAATCCGCTAGGCATCTTGCCAGCACGTCCAAGTCCCACGATTTGCCCCTTAAAGTCCTCCTCAAACTGGTAAACTATCTTCTGTCTAAATTCTGCCGTATTGTCTGCATGAATATACAAATCTCCTTGATAAGAGTTTATCTTAAAATCAATGGCAAAAACCGAGAGTGGAAACATACAAAACAAACAAAATAACAGCAAGAAAAAAGTTTTTTTCATCAACTAAGTCCCCTTTTTTATCTTTGCTATCATTATATCATTTTTTCATAAGTAAGGGCTTACCTATGTTGAAAAATAGAGTTTTTTTCGATAAAATAGGAGGCAGTTATTTTTTAATAGATTAGAAATAGGAGAAATCATGAGAAAAATATACTTATCTATTTTCACAAGTCTCTTGCTGATGCTGGGACTTGTCAATGTTGCCCAAGCCGATGAATATTTACGCATCGGGATGGAAGCAGCATATGCTCCCTTTAACTGGACTCAGGATGATGATAGCAATGGGGCTGTCAAAATCGATGGGACTAACCAGTATGCTAACGGATACGATGTTCAAATCGCCAAGAAAATCGCTAAGGACTTAGGTAAAGAACCTTTGGTTGTTAAAACAAAGTGGGAAGGTCTAGTTCCTGCCCTTACTTCTGGTAAGATTGACATGATTATCGCAGGTATGAGTCCTACTGCCGAGCGCAAACAAGAGATTGCCTTTTCAAGCAGTTACTATACTAGCGAACCAGTTCTACTAGTCAAAAAAGATTCTACTTATGCAAACGCAAAATCTTTGGATGACTTTAACGGTGCGAAAATCACTTCTCAACAAGGTGTCTACCTCTACGACTTGATTACACAAATTCCGGGTGCTAAAAAAGAAACTGCCATGGGAGACTTCGCTCAAATGCGCCAAGCTCTTGAGGCTGGTGTCATCGATGCCTATGTTTCTGAACGTCCAGAAGCTCTGACTGCCGAAGCTGCTAACTCTAAGTTTAAAATGGTTCAAGTAGAACCAGGTTTCAAAACTGGAGAAGAAGATACAGCTATCGCCATCGGACTTCGTAAAGATGACAACCGTATTAGCCAAATCAATGCCAGCATTGAAACCATTTCAAAAGACGATCAAGTTGCCTTGATGGATCGTATGATCAAGGAACAACCTGCCGAAGCTACAACAACTGAAGAGACTAGCAGTAGTTTCTTTAGTCAAGTCGCTAAAATTCTTTCTGAAAACTGGCAACAACTCTTGCGTGGTGCTGGTGTCACTCTTTTAATCTCTATCGTCGGAACCATCACAGGTCTCATTATTGGACTTGCCATTGGTGTCTTCCGTACTGCTCCTCTATCTGAGAATAAAGCCATTTATGGCCTACAAAAACTAGTCGGCTGGATTCTCAATGTCTATATTGAAATCTTCCGTGGTACACCAATGATTGTTCAATCGATGGTTATCTACTATGGAACTGCCCAAGCTTTCGGTATCAACCTTGACCGTACACTGGCTGCTATCTTCATCGTTTCGATCAACACTGGTGCCTACATGACTGAAATCGTCCGTGGTGGTATCCTAGCAGTTGACAAGGGACAATTTGAAGCCGCAACTGCACTTGGTATGACTCATAACCAAACCATGCGTAAGATTGTCCTCCCTCAAGTAGTCCGTAACATCCTACCAGCAACTGGTAATGAATTTGTCATCAATATCAAAGATACATCTGTATTGAACGTTATCTCTGTTGTCGAACTTTATTTCTCAGGAAATACCGTAGCAACACAAACCTATCAATACTTCCAGACATTTACAATCATCGCCGTGATTTACTTTGTCCTCACCTTCACCGTAACACGTATCCTACGCTTCATCGAACGCCGCATGGACATGGATACCTATACTACAGGTGCTAACCAAATGCAAACGGAGGATTTGAAATAATGACACAAGCAATCCTTGAAATTAAACACCTCAAAAAATCCTATGGACAAAACGAAGTGCTAAAAGACATTTCTCTAACTGTTCACAAGGGTGAAGTTATCTCTATCATCGGAAGCTCTGGAAGCGGAAAATCAACCTTCCTACGCTCCATTAACCTACTTGAAACTCCAACTGATGGACAAATCCTTTATCATGGACAAAACGTTCTCGAAAAAGGCTATGACCTCACGCAATACCGTGAAAAGTTGGGGATGGTGTTCCAATCCTTTAACCTCTTTGAAAATCTTAACGTACTTGAAAACACAATTGTCGCTCAGACGACTGTCCTTAAACGCGAACGTACAGAAGCTGAAAAGATTGCCAAAGAAAACCTTGAAAAGGTCGGCATGGGAGAACGCTACTGGCAAGCAAAACCGAAACAACTCTCAGGTGGTCAAAAACAACGTGTAGCCATCGCTCGTGCCCTCTCCATGAATCCGGACGCCATTCTCTTTGATGAACCAACATCAGCTCTCGATCCAGAAATGGTTGGAGAAGTCCTCAAAATCATGCAAGATTTGGCTCAGGAAGGCTTGACCATGATTGTTGTAACCCACGAAATGGAATTCGCCCGTGATGTCTCTCATCGTGTTATCTTTATGGATAAGGGTGTGATTGCTGAAGAAGGCAAACCAGAAGACCTCTTCACTAATCCTAAAGAAGACCGTACAAAAGAATTCCTTCAACGCTATCTCAAATAAAAAGAAAAGGCTGCATCAACCGTGCAGTCTTTTTACTAGCCAAAAAATGAAAAGGCAGACCCTATTCAAGAATCCGCCATTATCCAAAGATTAATCTTCAAATTTTTCATGATTTTTTTCATAGAAATCAATTAAACCTAGAGCTGTTTCAAATGAAATATTTTTTACTTTTGCACGACCCTGCGCTAGAGCAATGATAGACATTTCACGCGCATTCGTTTCTTTAGAGATACGGTAGCCTGTGATCTTCTTATCACGAACCCAGCCAACAACTGATTCTACTTTTTCAAAGTTTGACTTAGCCATGTCCTTCTCCTATTTTCTTCTTTACGATATTTAATTGTATACGTTTTTATGTGTTTTGTCAATAAAAAAACATATATTCAATAAAATTAATGATTTATTTTTCTGTTACTATCTTATTAAAGCCGATAATATATAGGTTTTTACTTACTATAAACCATTAGTAAATACCTTTAAAATAATTGTATTATTAACTCTTTTGTTTGTAAAAATATTCATAATTTACAAATGCCAGTTCGGGATAGGTTAGACAGGTTTTATCTTCAACTTTATTCTATTTATCCAACTTTAAAACAATACTTCTAATAGTGAAAGACTTTCTCTCCACACTATTACTAACTATTATTTCTCTTCTCCTTCTTTGATATTCTTCCTGCCTTTATAAGCACTTTTCACTTGATCAACTGGTACTATTTATTTACTTTATCAATATTCCTTTTTATTTCTTCAAACCTATAAAAAGATGAGTCGTTAGGAGACAATAGTATCCTATCTTCTAACATTTTCCACTGTTTTTATCTTCTTAGTATCTTATCACTCTTCTCAGTTAACTCAGTATAAGGTTTCTCATTAGTATTGATTATTTTTTCTAATTCCTATTATATTTAACCAAATTTCAGATTAGACATATATAAAATAGTGGATTCTAAAAATACTCCTTATATATAACAAGTAATTTTACTCTCTTACTATAAACTGAATCAAAAAATAATAGGTACTATAATGACTTGTGATAGAAATAGCGTAATCGATTTCCTAAGTCCATAGGAATCGCCCCCTTTCTTCACCCTCATTATAGCACCTATACATCAGTTGTGCAAATAATATGATATTTTTTTATTAGTCCTCAGACAAGCATATTATAGAGCGTTTCATTACCATTTAAGTTAATATAAGATGGATCAAAACCTTCCATTCGACGAATCAAGCCTGCATAATCATGCTTATCTGCCAAGGCAATCCCAATTAATACTGGTCCTGTCCCCTTGCTAGCTCGCTTAATATACTCAAAACGTGTGATATCATCATTTGGCCCCAAGATATCATTTACAAACTCACGCAAGGCCCCTGGACGCTGTGGAAAATTAACCACAAAGTAATGCTTGATCCCATCATAAATCAAGGCGCGCTCTTCCATTTCTGGCATACGGTTGATATCATTATTTCCTCCAGAAATGATACAACAAATGGTTTTCCCCTTGATATATTCAGCCAAAACCTCTAAAGAGGCGATACTAGCCGCTCCAGCAGGTTCTGCGACAATCCCTTGCTTAGAGTAAAGGTCAATCAATGTTTCAGAAATCAGTCCCTCATCGACACCTACTAAGGTTTGAACATGTTGACGAGTTGCTTCATAGGTCAATTGACCTACCTTTTGTACAGCAATCCCATCCGCAAATTTGTCAATTTCTTTGAGTTTAACAGGTCCACCAGCTTCAAAGGCGGCCTTCATGGAACGTGCCCCATTAGCCTCTACTCCGATAACTTCAATTTCTGGACTTGTTTCCTTGATATAGGTAGAAACCCCAGCAATGAGACCACCACCTCCAACAGGAACTAAGACAGCATCAAAATCAATCGATTCTTTTCGAGCTTCTTCTAAAATCTCATAAGCAACTGTTCCTTGACCTGCCTGAACATGGGCATCATCAAAAGGATCAATAAAAGTACGATTTTCAGAAACTGTAAATTCTTGAGCTGCTTTGGCTGAGGCATCAAAAGTATCTCCAACTAATTTAATAGTCACGAAGTCCCCACCAAAAAAGCGAACTTGTCCAATTTTTTGTTGCGGAGTTGTAATTGGCATAAAAATAGTAGCAGGAATTTTCATCTCATTACAAGTATAGGCAACTCCCTGCGCATGATTCCCCGCAGAAGCACAGACTACCCCACGCTCACGCTCTTCCTTGCTGAGCTGCGAAATGGCATAATAGGCACCACGGATCTTAAAAGAACGAACACGTTGAGCATTTTCCTTTTTCAAATAAATCTTAGCACCATACTTCTCCGATAAATAATGGTCATAATCCAGTGGTGTATTAACGACCACACCATTCAAGACCTTATGAGCCTTGATTATATCTTTTGAACTTAACATCATTTTCTCCTAGACTATTTCATACTTATCTCAATCCATCCTTTTAAAAAGAGATGAATTGATTATAAAAGCGAGTTAGTCCCCCAACTCGCCTTCACCTTAATTTCTATCAATTAGTTATAGATTTTAAATGCATCATCGTCATTTTTACCAACGAATGGCATTGCTTTACGCAATTCTGCACCAACTTTTTCAATTTCAAGGTTAGCTGCTTGTTCACGGTAAGCAGTCAATTTTGGACGTCCAGCTTTATAGTCATTTACAAAGTCATTTGCAAATTTACCATTTTGGATGTCTGCCAAAACAGCTTTCATGTTTTCTTTAACTTGCTCAGTAATTACACGTGGACCTGATACATAGTCACCGTACTCAGCAGTGTTTGAAATTGATTGACGCATTTTCTTGAATCCACCTTCGTAGATCAAGTCGACGATCAATTTCATTTCGTGAAGAACTTCAAAGTAAGCCAATTCTGGAGCGTAACCTGCTTCTGTCAAGACTTCGAAACCTGCTTCGATAAGGGCAGTCAAACCACCACAAAGTACAGCTTGTTCACCAAACAAATCTTCTTCAGTTTCTTCTTTGTAAGTTGTTTCAAGAAGACCAACACGTGCTGCTCCAACACCTTTACACCAGTCCATGGCAATGTTTTTCGCATTTCCTGTTGCATCTTGGTATACTGCGTAAAGAGCTGGAACTCCAAATCCTTCTTCATAAGTACGACGTACCAAGTGTCCTGGTCCTTTAGGAGCACACATGAAGACATCTACATCTGCAGGTACTTTGATAAATTCAAAGTGAATGTTGAAACCATGAGCAAATCCAACTGCGTTTCCAGCTTCCAAGTTTGGAGCGATTTCTGCTTCGTACAATTCTTGTTGGATTTCGTCTGGTGCCAAAATCATGATAACATCAGCCAATTTAGTAGCTTCTGCTACTGTGTAAGTGTCAAATCCATCTTCTTTTGCTTTGTCAAAAGATTTACCTGGACGTACACCGATGATGACATCACGACCTGAGTCACGCAAGTTTTGAGCATGCGCATGTCCTTGTGAACCATAACCGATAACGGCGATTTTTTTACCGTCAAGTGCTGCTACTTTAACATCTTTTTCATATTCCATTTGAACTGCCATAGTTTTTTCTCTCTTTTCTATTATTTATTGCCTTTTAGGCTGGATTAACAAATTTAAAATATTTTTATACTCTATGAAAATCAAAGAGCAAATTAGGAAGCTAGCCGCAGGCTGTACTTGAGTACGGCAAGGCAAAGCTGACGTGATTTGAAGAGATTTTCGAAGAGTATTAATCGCGGGTAAATCCAGTTGCACCAGTTCGAGCAATATTGCGAATACCGTATGGTCGAATGACTCGCAACAGAGCTTCACTCTTTTCAGCATTTCCTGTCATCTGAATGGTAATCGAGCTTGGTGCTACGTCTACAACTGTTGCACGGAAAGGTTGAATAATCGCTAGAATCTCAGCTCGCTTCTCAGCTGGCGCTGACATCTTAACCAAAATTACCTCGCGCTCCAAATGAGGCTTGTCTGTAATATCTCGAATGCGAATCACATCAATTTGACGATTGAGCTGTTTGATAATTTGCTCCACCTCATCATGTGAAGCTACATCAATAATAACGGTGATACGAGATACATTCGGATCTTCTGTTGCTCCAACAGAGATGCTTTCGATATTAACCTGACGACGAGATAGGACACCTGTAAAGCGATTGAGGACTCCTGATCGATTCTGTAGTTTTGCTGTTAACATTCTACGCATGGAACTTCACCCCCAACATCTCATGATTACTCTTACCAGCTGGTACCATTGGTAACACCTGTTCCTTACGAGAAATATCTACCTCGATTAGCATAGGAACATCCTCAGTGATGACTTCAAGGTCTTGGGCCAAGGTCTCAGGATTGTCAAACTTATAGTTTTTAATTCCATAAGCTTGTGCCATCAATTGAAAATCAGGAAGAGTATCAAAGACCGACTCAGATGTTCTACCTTCATAGAAGGATTCCTGCCACTGGCGAACCATTCCAAGCGAGTGGTTGTTCAGCATAACCACCTTGATTGGCACCTTGTAAATGTTCAAAATAGCCAATTCCTGGTTAGTCATTTGGAAACCGCCATCCCCAACAAACAAGACTACTTCCTTATCTGGATTAGCAATTTTAGCTCCGATTGCTGCTGGAATTCCAAATCCCATCGTTCCCAAACCACCTGAAGTCACTAACTGACGTTCATTTTGGTAGGGATAATACTGAGCTGTCCACATTTGGTGTTGACCAACGTCTGTTACCACAATAGCATCTCCGTTAGTTAATTCACCAATTCGTTCAATAACAGCTTGCGGTTGAACTACACGCTCTTTCTTATCGTAAGAACGAACGCGGTTCTTGTCTTTAGTGACTTTCTCAATCCATTTCTCAGTATTGTTATGAACTGTCGGTTCAGCCAGCAACATTTGCAAAGCTTTCTTAGCATCTCCAACTACAGGAATATCTGCACTGATAATCTTGCCAATCTCGGCTGGGTCAATATCAATATGAGCAACCTTAGCATTCTTAGCGAAGGTCTTAGGATTCCCCGTCAAGCGGTCATCGAAACGACAACCAATACTAATCATAAAATCAGCTTCCGTCATGGCAATATTAGCTGCGAATGACCCGTGCATGCCTCCCATTCCAAGGAAGAGTGGATGACTCGTTGCAATCGTTCCTTGTCCCAAAAGACTGGTTACCACTGGAATTTGATAGCGTTCTGCAAATTCATTTAATTCTGCAGCTGCTTCAGCATAACTAATCCCACCACCAGCAAGCAAGACTGGCTTTTTAGCCTTGGATAATTGCTTCAAGATTTTCTTGATTTGCATATCATTTGGCTCAAGAGTTGGCTGATAGCTTGGTAGGTTCACTTCTGGTGAATAAATGAAGTCTGTTTCTAAAGCAGATACGTCTTTAGGTAGGTCAATGACAACTGGCCCTGGACGGCCTGTAGTCGCGATATGGACAGCTTCCGTAATGATTCGAGGGATATCAGCTGTCTCCCGAACTTGGTAATTGTACTTAGTGATTGGCATGGTAATTCCCACAATGTCTGCCTCCTGAAAGGCATCCTTCCCAATCCCAGCTCGCGCCACCTGACCTGTAAAGACCAAAAGGGGAACACTGTCGCTCATGGCATCCGCAATCCCTGTAATAGCATTTGTTGCTCCCGGTCCGCTAGTGACGACGGCAACACCCAACTTTCCAGTTGATTTGGCATAACCTTCAGCTTCATGCAGACAACCTTGCTCATGGCGTCCTAGAATGTGGCGAATGCCTTTAAAATTATATATCGCATCATAAAAAGGCAAGACTGCACCACCAGGATAACCAAAGATGGTATCAATTCCTAAATCACGAAGTGTTTCCAAAACTAGATCCGACCCCGTCTTAGGAGATTCTAAACTGATTTTCTCCATTGTTCCCCTTTCTCTTCTCTTAAAAATAACTTGTTACTATCATACCATTTTTTCAAAATTTTTCAAGAGAAAAGAAGAAATTTTCTGAATTTTCTATTTTAAAGTTTATTTATGAATGTTATTTTTGTTTTTATAAAAAAGATACCGATTTCATTTACTAAAAAAGAAAAAAGAACTGATTTCTCAGTCCTTCATTAATCTTATTCTACACTAAATAGGTATGGGTAAACAGGTTGTTGACCTTGGTGAATCTCGACTTCAACGTCTTCGAATTCTTCTGCGATTTCTTGAGCAATTTCATTAGCAAGTTCTTCGCTTCCATCTTCACCAACATAGAAGGTTACGATTTCACTATCTTCATCCAACATATGTTTCAATGTTTCTGTCAAGGTTTGGTGCATGTCAGGGTTTGACACGAGGATTTTTCCATCCACCATACCAAGATTATCGTTTTCATGGATTTCTAAGCCATCAATGGTTGTATCACGAACAGCTGTTGTAACGCTTCCGCTAACGACATCGCTAAGAGCAGCTGTCATACGCTCTTGGTTTTCTTCGATGGACTTGCTTGGATCAAAGGCAAGAAGACTTGTCAAACCTTGAGGAAGAGTACGAGCTTCTACCACTACTGCTGGTTGCTCCAAAACTTCTGCTGCAGATTGAGCTGCCATGAAGATATTCTTGTTATTTGGCAGGAAGATAATGTTACGAGCGTTGACCTGTTCAACAGCCTTGATAAAGTCTTCAGTTGAAGGGTTCATAGTTTGACCGCCTTCAATAACATAATCCACACCTTGAGAACGGAAGATATCTGCTAGACCTTTACCAGCCACCACAGCAATCAAAGCATATTCTTTTTCTTCAGCTGGTTTGCTAACTTGAGCAACTTCTTTCTCAACCTGTGCTTCGTGTTGGTTACGCATATTGTCAACTTTTACCTTGACCAAGCTACCATATTTGAGACCTTCTTGCATAACAAGTCCTGGATCTTCTGTATGGACATGGACTTTAACAATTTCATCATCGTTAACAACGAGGAGAGAGTCTCCAAGCTCATTCAAGTAGTTACGGAATTCGTCGTAGTCAAAATCTTTGGCATAGGTTGGACCTTGCTTAAGAGCTACCATGATTTCAGTACAATAACCAAAGGTAATGTCCTCAGTCGCTACATGACCAGCTACAGACTTGTGGTGTTCTGCATTGATCATTTCACTCATGTTGGCCGGAGTCGCTACAAAGTCCTCAGATGCGATATATTCGCCAGTAAGGGCTGAAAGGAAACCTTCGTAGATAAAGACCAGTCCTTGACCACCTGAATCCACAACGCCAACTTCCTTCAAGACTGGAAGCATATCTGGCGTTTTAGCTAGAGCGGTTTTAGCACCTTCTAAGGCTGCACGCATGACTTCAACAGCGTCATCTGTCTGCTCAGCTTTTTTCTTAGCACCGATAGCAGCCCCACGAGAAACTGTCAAAATCGTTCCTTCAACTGGTTTCATCACTGCCTTATAGGCAACTTCTACACCTGATTGGAAGGCAAGGGCCAAGTCTTGACCTGTTAACTCGTCTTTATCCTTGATAGCTTGTGAAAATCCACGGAAAAGCTGAGACGTAATAACGCCTGAGTTTCCACGCGCACCCATCAAAAGACCTTTGGCAAGAATGCTCGCTACCTCGCCAACTGTAGAAGCTGGCTTGTCTGCAACTTCTTTAGCTCCATTTTCAATGGTCATTCCCATGTTTGTTCCAGTATCTCCATCTGGAACTGGAAAGACGTTTAATGAATTGACATATTCAGCTTGCTTATTCAAGCGAGTTGATGCAGCCTGCACCATTTCTTGAAATAAGCTAGTAGTAATTTTTGACACGGTTATTCTCCTACAACTTTGATATTTTGAATGTAGACATTTACAGTCTGAGCAGTAATTCCAAGTTGGTTTTCCAAACTAAAACGAACACGCTCTTGAATGTTTTTTGACACTTCGCTAATCTTTGTTCCGTAGCTCAACACGGTATATACATCAACTGCAATACTGCCATCTTCGGCCGCCTTTACGACGACACCTTTAGAATAATTTTCCTTACCTAGAAGGGCTTGGAAATTATCTTTGAGGGCATTTTTACTAGCCATACCGACCACACCAAAAATTTCAGTTGCTGCTCCACCTACGACGGTTGCAATCACTTCATCTGTTAGTTCGATTTGACCATCTTTTGTATTAATTTTTACAGTCATCCTTTTTACCTCAACTAGTTGATACTCTATTTTATCATATTTCAGCCCAAGTGTAAAAGCAGAATACTGTATCAGCGGATATTTACTCTATTTTTCAAATGATTTTATATCTACAGTAAAAGAAAAAAGACCCTAAGGTCTCCTTACTTTTATTATTAAACGCGTTCAACTTTACCTGATTTCAAAGCACGAGCTGAAGCCCAAACTTTTTTAGGTTTACCATCGATAAGAACAGTAACTTTTTGAAGGTTTGGTTTTACGGCACGTTTTGTTTGGTTCATCGCGTGTGAACGGTTGTTTCCTGATACAGTCTTACGACCTGTAAAGTAACATACTTTAGCCATTTGTGTTTTCCTCCTATTAGATCTAATATAGCGGATGTGCTAGCACCACATACTGTACTATGTTATCACACTTTCTTCATTTTTGCAAGGGAATTGGAAGATTTTTTTATTTAACGTAGACAATTCCCAACTTCCCAAAGGCCACATCTCCACGGATAATCAAAGTTTTGCTGGTTGGCGCTAGAGGAGTATCTGCCTTGGCTACGCCACAGAAAGTTTCTACCTTTAAATCAACTCCCCAATGTTTAGGAACATAGATAACTGCATTCCCAAAACCGACTTCCACTTTCAGAGTTGCGCTATCTCCTAAAATCTCTGCATTGTCATAATATATCTTGGCATTTCCAAAACCAACTTCTACTTGGTCGTCTACCAATTCTTGATTTTGCTTGTAGAAAGTCCCAGTCCCAAAAGCAACTTCCTTATCTGTAAGAATGGTCTTTTTACCATCATACCACCATTTTTTCCCATTCCAAGTTCTGTTAGAATGAGTGAGTGCGCTGACACCCATTACGATTAAAATACTTGCCCAGAACAATGACTGATTGGGAATTGGTAAAATGCCATAAAAGTGGTTAGCAATCATTAAGGCTACTAGAGCTGTAAAAGAGGCTGAAGTTAAGTGACGACGCAACAAAGCTCCAACTGATTGATAGGCAAAAAATGCAATACCAAGCAAGGGCCAAATTTGCCCACCGAATGAAGGGATTCCAAAATTTCCTTGTAATAATATTAAAGCTGCCAATACTAGCAACACAATACCAAATGCTTTCTTTTTCATGTTCTTACCTCATGTTTCTTAGATTTTCTTTTAGGAGGGATTGGTAATGTCGTGAGACATGAACCTCCTTGTGGGTCTGATAAAAGGAAATGGTGCCCGTTCCTGAAAAGGACTTGTCCACCGAGTAAACTTGCCGAATATTAGCAATGGTCGACTTGGATACTCGACTGAAATAACGGGGCAGGATAGACTCTAACTCATAGAGTTTAAGTCGAACCTCGTAGGCATCTTTCTGGGTATGGGCGTAAATCTTGTTCCCCTCTGTTTCAAAGAAAAGAATTTCCGACAAGTCCAGATAATATTCACCCGTCCCCTTGTAAAAAATCAACCTAGGAGACTTGGATTCTTGCAAGAGGCGCTGTAAATCCGCAATCTCATCTGTCAAAGCCGCTGCCTTGATGACAATTTCAGTTTCCTCTAAATTGCTGTCAATTTCGATTCGTAACTTCATTCCATATCCTTTCTGACTCTACTATATCAAAGCCAAAATAAGAAAACAAGAGCAAAAAAGCAAGTGGTTACTTTAACCCCGTAAGTGGTTGTAGGGCCACCTTAACTTGCAGGTCAAAATAGAAAGAAAATCACACCCCACACAAGACCAAAAATATAACCAACCACTACATCCTTGAGATAATGCACGCCACCTGAGACTCTCGCTAGACCGAGGAAAGCTGACAAGACCAATAAGATAACCCCTACAGATAAACTAGCATGCAAGCAAGCCATGGAGATAATGGTTGCTGAAAAGACATGACGACTGGGCATAGACTGACCAGGGCTATCTCTGTCAAGCAAAGGTTTAATATCCCATTCCTCATAAGGCCTAGGGGCATTGATTTTCTTACGAAGAAAGGATAAAATCACAAAACCTGATGCAGGGATAAACAAATAGATTCCGACCTGTTTCCCAAGTCCTTGTTGGAGATAGGTAGTTGCTAACAAGGTTAGATAAATCATAGGCATAACTGCCGTCATGAACCGATTGAAAGTTCTTAACAAGCTCAGAAGAAAGGGCCTATTTTCAATGTTACCAGCAATGTGGTCATACCATTCTTGATAATTTTTCATATATTTTCTCATCACTTACTCAAATTTTACTTATAGGGAAGCACTTGTCTTCTAGTATAGTGCAGAAAAAGAAGGCCGTCAAGCCTTCTTTGGGTTTATTCTTCTGCTTCGTCTTCTGTAAATTGACTGTTGTAGAGGTCAGCGTAGAAACCAGCTTGCGCCATCAGCTCATCATGATTTCCTTGCTCGATGATATTACCATTCTTCATAACAAGAATCAAATCAGCATTTCGGACGGTAGACAAGCGGTGAGCGATGACAAAGGAAGTTCTTCCCTCCATCAAACGATCCATGGCTTTCTGAATCAATTCCTCTGTACGGGTATCAACAGAAGAAGTCGCCTCATCTAGGATTAGGAGTGGCGCATCTTTCAGCAAAGCACGAGCGATAGTCAAGAGTTGTTTTTGTCCGACAGACAAGGTCACTGTATCATCCAAGACGGTATCGTAACCATCTGGTAGTGTCATGATAAAGTGGTGAATCCCTACAGCCTTGCTGGCTTCAATCACGCGCTCATCACTAATCCCCTCTTGGTTATAGATAAGATTGTCGCGAATGGTTCCTTCAAAGAGCCAAGTATCCTGCAAGACCATTGAAAAGGCATCGTGTACTTCCGAACGCTTCATATCCTTGGTATCCACACCATCGATACGGATACTTCCCTTATCAATCTCATAGAACTTCATCAAAAGATTGACAATAGTTGTCTTACCAGCCCCAGTCGGTCCGACAATGGCAACCTTTTGACCTGCATGAGCCGTCGCAGAAAAATCGTGGATGATAGTCCGATCAAGTGTATAACCAAAGGAGACTCGATCAAAGACTACTTGACCTTTCATATCGCTCAATTGTCTTTCTTTATGGGATTCGTCTTCCATTTCCTCTTCAGCTAGGAATTCGAAGACGCGTCCCATGGCTGCACTAGCCTGCTGAAGACTAGTAATCCCTTGGGCAATTTGTGAAAGAGGCTGAGAAAAGATACGAACATAGGCCATAAATGCAACGATAATCCCGATACTGATGTGCCCATTCAGAGCCAAGGCTGCCCCAACGATAATCACTAGGGCATAGCTAAAGTTCCCAATAAACATCATAATCGGCATCATAATCCCTGAAATAAACTGAGATTTCCAGATACTGTCATACAGACGATAGTTTAAGGTCGCAAATTCTTCTTTGGTGCTCTCGATAGCATTGTAACTGGTCACCACATTATGGCCAGAGTACATTTCCTCCACATAACCATTTACAGCCGCCAAATCCTGTTGCTGACTCTTAAAGAAGCCCTGCGATTTGCCCATAAAAACGGACACGAAAGCAAAACCGATAAGAGTTGAAACAACCGTCACTAAGGCTAAAATCCAGTTCATCCCAAACATGGTCACCAAAACTGCCACGACCAATAAAGTGGATGAAAGAACTGTCCCCAGACTTTGATTGAGGGACTGTGCTGCAGTGTCAACGTCATTAGTCACACGAGACAAGGTATCTCCTTGAGAATGTCCATCAAAATATCCTAATGGAAGACGATTAATTTTCTCTGCAATCGCTCTTCTCAGACGCTCTGAAAAACGTTGAATGGCTGTTGTAAACAGAAAGGCCTGCAAATAATTTGATAGGAGTCCAATCACATAGATGACGGCCAAAAAACTACCAATGGCTGCAACCGCAGCGACATCCACACTTGTTTCTAGCCCACTTGCAATAATATTGGTCATTTCCTTGATACGGGTTGGACCATATACAGTAATGATATTGGATACGATTGTTGCTAGAAAGGCGATTAGAAGGGCAAACTGGAGGCCTGCAAGATAGGGTTTACTCTGTTTCCAAAGAGACATTCTCTTATTTTCCATGTTCCAATTCCTCCTTCGATAGTTGTGAATAGGCAATTTCTTGGTAAACTTCGTTATTAGCTAGAAGTTCCTTGTGGGTGCCTTGTCCCACGACTTTACCTTGATCCAATACCAAAATCAAATCTGCATCCATAATCGTTGAAATACGCTGTGCGACGATAAGCTTGGTCATAGATTTTGTTTTCTCTGCTAGCTCTTGGCGTAGGACACGGTCTGTCTTGTAATCCAAGGCTGAGAAGGAGTCATCAAAGATGAGGATTTCTGGCTTCCGAGCCAAGGCACGAGCAATAGCCAGACGCTGTCTTTGTCCACCTGAGAAGTTGGTTCCTCCTTGGGCTACTTCTGACTCTAAGCCCGCTTCCTTGTCTTCGATAAAGTTCTTAGACTGGGCCAATTCTAAGGCTTGCCACATAGCTTGTTCATTAAGCGGTGTTTCTTGACTGTGTCCAAAGTCTAGATTGCCCTTGACATCACCTGAAAAGAGTACAGCTTTTTGTGGAATATACCCAACCTTGTTGCGCAAATCTTCCAAACCGTAATCTTGAACATTAACTCCGTCCACTAGAATTTCTCCTGCTGATACATCGTAGAAACGTGGAATTAGATTGACCAGAGTTGATTTACCAGAACCAGTTGAGCCGATAAAGGCCACTGTTTGGCCAGCTTCTGCTCTAAAGCTAACATTCTCGATAACTGCCTCCGAATTTGCAGCATAGCGGAAGGTCACATCCTTAAATTCGACCTGACCTTTGAGATTTTCATCAGCCAACTGCACTTGAGCAGGATTTCGGATAGAAGAATGCAAATCTAGAACCTGATTAATCCGCTTGGCAGAGACCATAGTTCGGGGAAGAACGATGAAGAGCGCTCCCATGAGAAGGAATCCCATAACAACCTGCATGGCATAAGACATGAAAACAACCATGTCACTAAAGAGAGGCAGACGTGCTGTCGCAGCAGCATCGTTAATCACATAGGCCCCAATCCAGTAAATCGCCACACTCAAACCACTTGAAATCCCCATCATGATAGGGTTCAAAATAGCCATAAGACGGTTGACAAACAAATTCAAGCGTGTCAATTCATCATTTGCTGCTGCAAATTTTTCATTTTGGTATTCTTCAGCATTGTAGGCGCGAACGACACGAATACCTGTTAAACTCTCACGAGTGATACTGTTCAGTTTATCAGTCAGCCCCTGAATCAAGGACTGTTTTGGAAAGGCTAGCGTCATCAAAACAGTCGTCATCAGAACGTTGACAATCACTGCCACAAGTACGGCCCAGAGCCAGTATTCTGAATGACCTAAAATCTTCCCGATAGCCCAGATAGCCATAATCGGACCACGCGTAACTACTTGCAAGCCCATGGTAATCAACATCTGAACTTGAGTAATGTCATTGGTAGTACGAGTTAAAAGACTGGGAATAGAGAATCTCTTAATCTCTGTCTGCGAGTAATCCAAAACTCGGTTAAAAATATCACTTCTCAGCCTACTAGTATAAGAAGCCGCCACTCGGGATGCAAAAAATCCAACTGCGACTGCGGATAAGAAGGCAAAAAAAGACATTCCGACCATCATACCTGCTGGTTGCCATAACTCATCCAAGTTGGTTCCTTGACTTCCCAGCAAATCCGTAATTTTCGAGATATAGGTCGGAACTTCCAACTCTAGGTAGACTGAAAAGCAGGTAAAGAGAATGGCTAGTAAAATCATCCCCCATTCTTTTCTACTAATTCGTTTGGCTAATTTCTTCATTCTCTCCTCCTATTCCCTTGATATTTGCCTGTAGTTGACCGAGAACTTTCTCAAAAATCAGTAATTCATCTTCATCAATGTCCTCCATCAACTGCTTGTCAATTCGTTCAAAAAAGGCCTTAACCTGCTGCATCTGAGAACGTGCTTTTTCCGTCAAACGAACAAATTTTGCCCGCTTATCAACAGGACTCGCCTCCAATTCCACCAAACCATTTTGCACCATACGCTTGACCAAATTACTAGCAACAGACTTGGTAATATTGAGTTCCTGCTCGATATCTTTAATCAAGACCAAGTCTTGGTTTTTCTCACGATTATCCAAAAAACGCAGAACCTGCCCTTGAGGCCCACCCATAAATTCAATACCACAACGTTTGGCTTCCTTTTGCACCATCAGGTGAATCTGATGACCAAAACGCTTAAAGACTAACATCGGTTTATCCATACTAACTCCTTTCTAACTATCACATTTAGTTCTCCTAGGAACTAAATAAGTTTCCATGAGAACTATTTTACCACTTTAAAAAGAGATGTCAAGAAAAAGTTTCCATGAGAACTATCTTAGTTTAAATTGACATTAGGCAAGATTTTTTATATAATAAGCGCTCACTACTGTGGGTAGAAATCCATTCACTTAATGAGGAGAGAAAACTTTCAAATGAAACCAGAAGAACAAAGAGTTTTAGGAATCTTAGCAACTATTTTTGGAGCCATCGCACTTTTAGGATCCTGGATCCCGTTTATTAACTATCCATCGTTGTTCATCGGCATCGTCGCATTTATCTTGGGGATTATCGGCCTTATCGTCAACCTCAAAAAACGGAAAACAATGGCTATTATCGGAACATCCCTGGCAGTTGCCTCTGTTGTACTTTTCTTTACGAGTCAGGCACTATACACTGATGTCTACAAAGAGTATGCCAAGGAGTTTAACCGTTCCTACATGGATACGAGTGCCTCAATGGAACGCGAAGAAAAAAGCGGCTTGACAGACGATACCTTCTCCTGGACCCAAGAACAGTTCGACGCCTTAACCGAAGGTGACCTTGACAACAAAGGAAAAGGTGGTACCACCTACGAGGATATTATCAACAAACACGGAAAGCCAGATTCCGAGTTTGACTTCACTCTTGGGGGTTACAATACGAAAAAAATCACCTATATCTCTATTGGAGACAAGGTCAAGACTGTTACCTTAACTTTTGCAAAACAGGACAATGGAGAGCTCTTGCTCGTACAAAAACATCAGTCGGTCTAGGTCTAGAAAAAGCAATCAACAAAACGATTCTGAAACCAGATTCTAAGTTCAAATATCAAAAAAACGAACAGCTAGTATAACTGTTCGTTTTTCTATTAAAATCCATCTACGTTTGTGTAGATCTTTTGTACGTCTTCGTCGTCTTCAAGAACGCTGTAAAGTTTTTCAAAGGTTTCAAGGTCATCGCCTGACAATTCCACTTCTGATTGAGGAATCATTTCTAATTCAGTAACTTGGAATTCTTCGACACCTGACTCACGGAGGGCAACGATAGCCTTATGAAGGTCAGTTGGAGCTGTGTAAACTGTGATTGTACCTTCTTCTGCTTCTACATCATCCACATCCACATCTGCTTCAAGCAATTGCTCAAAGACTGCATCGGCATCTTCACCTGCAAATACGATAACTCCCTTGTTGTCAAAGAGGTATGAAACCGAACCTGAAGCGCCCATGTTTCCACCGTTTTTACCAAAGGCAGCACGGACATTAGCCGCTGTACGGTTAACGTTTGAAGTCAAAGTATCCACGATCAACATAGAACCATTTGGTCCAAAACCTTCGTAACGTCCTTCTGTAAAGGTTTCGTCTGTGTTTCCTTTAGCCTTGTCCAAAGCTTTATCGATAACGTGTTTTGGCACTTGAGCTTGTTTAGCACGGTCGATAACGAATTTCAAGGCTGAGTTTGATTCTGGATCTGGATCACCTTTTTTAGCTGCTACATATATTTCTACACCAAATTTTGCATATACTTTAGAGTTAGCTCCATCTTTAGCCGTTTTCTTGGCTACGATATTGGCCCATTTACGTCCCATTAGGAATCTCCTTTTTTCACATTTTAATCTTTCTTATTATAACACAAGTTTTTTCGATTTTCACTAGAGGAAATGGATTTTATTCAGTAAATCCAACTAGGATAGCACTTTGGTTGCCAAGATTCCCTTGCCTTCTTTTATCAAGGGGTGACGAAACAGTGAGAAATACAGTTGGATAGTCATGGCAACCCAGATAAGGGGTTCGCAAAGGATAACTCCCTTATAGCCTGCCCAAGGGATAATCAAGACTACAAAAGCGATTTTTCCGATTAGTTCAATAAAGCTAGAAACTAGAGGAAGAATCTTTTGCCCCAAGCCCTGCAAACAATTGCGATAAATCAATAAGAAACTCAAAATAGGATAAAAGGCTGAACTGATTTGCAGATAGAGACTACCATTTTCTACCAAGTAGCTATCCGTCGAACTAGCCAAGAAAGAAACCAGGGCTGGACTGGCAAAAAAGAGGAAGACACAAACAAAAACTGCCCAGGATATACTTAAACGACTGCCGATTCGAAGTCCTTGAACAATGCGGTCTGGTCGCTTAGCTCCTAGATTCTGAGAAGCAAAGGTCGTCATTGATGCAGAAATAGCAGTCATGGGAAGAAGGGCGAAAGCCATAATGCGTCGAGCTGCCGTCTGGGCACTAATAATCACTGCACCAAAGGTATTAACAGAAGACTGTAAAATCACACTGCCGATCGATACAATTGAACTCATCAAACCCATAGCCAAACCTTGCTCCAAGAGATCCGCGTACAAGGCCTTGTCCCATTTAAAATGTTTCAGCTGAGGTAGAAGTTCTGGAACACTCTTGCGAATATAGTAAAAACAGAGAACCGCTGATAAGCCTTGCGAAATAATGGTAGCAAGTCCCGCAGATTGAACTCCCAGTTGCAGTTGCGTAATAAAATAGAGATCCAGAACCACATTAACCAAGGCAGAGAAAATCAGAAATCCAAGCGCTGCTAGACTGTCCCCAATGGACCGCAACAAACCTGCAAAAAGATTATAGGCAAAGCTGACACCTACACAGGTCACAATCATAGAAATATATTGATAGGACTGAGAAAGAATTTCAGCAGGGGTATCTAGGTACTGTAAAAGAGGATACAAACCAAGAAATCCCAGCAACATAACCACAATACTCAAAAGAGCGCCTAAAATCCAGGTAGCTGCTACCGCTTCTTTAATTTTAGTGAAATTCCGAGCCCCATAATAGCGAGCAATGACAATCCCCATCCCATTGCCAACACCAAGAGTAAAACCTACAATCAGGTCAAAAATGGCCGTTGTAGCCCCTACTGCCGCCAAGGATTCTTGACCAAGAAAACGCCCAACAATCAAGACATCAGCAGTATTATAGAGCTGTTGAAAAATATTGGACAGCAAGATTGGGAAGGCAAAACTCAAGAGAGAAGGAAGAATCGGACCATGAATCAGGTCCACTGTTCGTTTTTTATTCATAAGGCTATTATATCAGCTTTCGAAAGGAGCGACAAGAAACAGCAAACTATGCGTGAGCTAAAAACCAGAGCAAAGCAACGAAAAAGCAGTGGATTTCTCCACTACTTTGACAGCTTATTCTTCAATTTCGATTTCAAGTTCATCGCCTAGATCAAGTGTGACTTCTTCATTCACAGAGTCTACTTGAGCTGCTTCATCTTTTTTGCTTTCAGCAATTTCTTCTCCATCAATCAAACCAAATTGAACACGGACTTGACGGTCAATCTCATCAAAGACTTCTGGGTTATCTGCCAAGTATTTCTTAGCATTTTCAGAACCTTGCCCGATTTTCTCATCCTTGTAAGAGTACCAAGCTCCTGCTTTTTTGATGATGTCCAAATCGCTTGCGATTTTTAAGAGTTCACCAGTCTTAGAAATCCCTTCTCCGTACATGATTTCAACGAAGGCTTCCTTAAATGGTGGAGCCACCTTGTTTTTCACGACCTTGATCTTGGTTTCTTTACCGACATTGGTGTCTTTTTGGTCACCAGTTCCCTTGATTTGTGTACTTCCACGAACATCCAAACGGACTGATGCGTAAAATTTCAGAGCACGTCCACCAGGAGTTGTTTCTGGATTTCCAAACATAACCCCAACTTTTTCACGCAATTGGTTGATAAAGATGGCAATTGTTTTGGTTTTATTGATAGAAGCACCAAGTTTACGCATAGCCTGGCTCATCATACGAGCCTGCAAACCAACGTGGCTATCTCCGATATCTCCATCAATTTCTGCACGAGGGACAAGGGCCGCAACTGAGTCGACTACGACAAGATCCACGGCTCCTGAGTCAATCAATTTTCCTGCAATCTCAAGACCTTGCTCTCCTGAGTCTGGTTGTGACAAGAGCAATTCGTCAATGTTGACACCAAGGGCCGCAGCATAAGCTGGATCGAGGGCATGCTCCGCATCGATAAAGGCTGCAATACCACCTTCTTTTTGCGCTTGTGCAACTGCGTGAAGGGCAACTGTTGTCTTACCAGATGACTCTGGTCCATAAATTTCAATGATACGTCCCTTAGGATAACCACCTGAACCAAGGGCAATATCAAGAGCCAAAGAACCTGAACTCATCACTTGCACCTTTTGCTCGGCACGTTCACCCAAACGCATGATTGAACCTTTACCAAAGTCTTTCTCAATCAATTTAAGAGCGTCATTCAAGGCTTTTTCACGTTCTGCCCCGAATTTTTTTGAAATTTCATCTAATTTTTTTGGTTTTTTCGCCATTCTATTCTCCTACATTCTAATGGTCCTCAGACCTATCTACTATTATATCAAAAGTTAGTCACTTAATAAAGCCTTGCGAACTAGGTTAAAGGCATGCATAACCGCAATATGACGTACATCTGCTCGACTTCTGCCTCCAATATTGACCTTGATGACCTCAGTTCCATGCTCTTGAGCCAAGCCTATGAAGACTGTCCCAGCTGGGTGCCCTTCTAGGCTATCTGGTCCTGCCACTCCAGTCAAACTAAGGCCAAAATCAGACTGGGTCTTGCTTCGTGCCTGCTCAGCCATCTTTTGAGCTGTAAATTCAGACACTACACCATGTTCTTCCAAATCCTTGACAGGAATATCCAACATCTTTGATTTTTCCTCCAAGCTATAGGTCACAAAACCACCCTTAAATATACTGGAAGCACCCGAAAAATCCGCCACGGTAGCTTGGAAAAGCCCTGCCGTTAAACTCTCGGCTGCAGTGATGGTTTTCCCTTGTTTTTTCAGTTCTTCTACCACAATGCTGGCCAAGCTGGACTCTTCCCCATACCCATAACAAAGGTCTCGTAAAGGAAGGCCTTCAAAAGTCTGACGATTTAAGATTTGATTTTCCAAGTTATTCAACGCTTGATTCACCTCTTCTTGACTGCTAGCTTTTGTTGACAGACGCAGAGTTACCTCTCCTGTTTTGGCATAAGGTGCCAAGGTCGGATCTGTTTGATTATCAATCAAATCAGCTAAAATCGTCACCAGCTGACTTTCGCCAATTCCAAAGAAACGAAGAACTCGGGAATACAGCTTGCTCCCTGTCATCAACTTGGGTAGAAGTTGGTTTAAGACCATCGGTTTCAATTCACTTGGCGGACCTGGAAGGACGACATAGGTCACTCCATCGACTTCCAATATTCCCCCCACAGCCAGTCCTGTTTCGTTTGGCAGCGGAGTCGCTCCTTCTACAAGTTGAGCTTGTCTTTCGTTATTCGGTGTTCGGGTATAGTCTGGTCGCTGGGCAAAAAAGACATCCAACTTCTCCTGAGCATGAGGATCGAAGACTAATTCTTTCCCTAAAAATTTAGCCAGAGTTTGTTTGGTTAAGTCGTCCTCAGTTGGCCCCAAACCACCTGTCAAAATCACCAGACTACTACGTTGACTGGCAATCTCAAGCAAAGACAAGAGACGAGCTTCATTATCTCCTACAGCCATCTGAAAATAGACGTCTACTCCAATCTCTGCTAGTTTTTCCGATAAAAACTGAGCATTAGTATTGACAATCTGTCCTGTCAAAATCTCTGTTCCAACAGCAATAATTTCTGCTTTCATGTTTCCTCCTACCTATCTATTCGTATTTTTTTGAAAAAATCGCAGGAAATTTCCCACGATTTTAACAATAAAATAGATTATTCTACATCTTCTTGATTTCTTGTACTACTAATCGTACCTGTTCCCAAACCGATACCATTTTGATTTCCGAGAACATTTTCATATAAGACTGCATTTGTCTCTAACTCTGTCACCTTCGGTTTATCAAGTGAAGTTCTCAAAAGATTTTGCATTTCTAGCATATGCTCAGTTGTAACAATCTGGTAAGAAATCCCTTGCAATTCGGCATCTTCTCCTCGTAATTGTTGGGTTTCAATCGTTTTAAATGAGTCCTTGTAACCTAACAAACTTGGGATACTCTTAGCAGATAAATCAATGTTGGTTTGCATATTAGTACTTAGGGCTTTTAAGATAGATTGATAGTGACTAACACTATTCAAGCTAAGAACTTTTTCAACCACCTTTTGAATAACTTCACGCTGACGTTTCTGACGTCCGTAGTCCCCTTCTGGGTCCTGGTAGCGCATGCGGGAATAAACAAGAGCTTCATCTCCATTTAGAGTTTGCTGCCCAACACCAATAGTAATGGTATTAAATTCCTCTTGGTCACTGATAGAAATCGGGAAGCCTAGCGTGTTATTAACGGTAATTCCACCTACTGCATCAACCAATTGTTGCAATCCGTGCATATTGACCATAATATAACGATCAATATGAATATTCATCATCTTCTGAATAGTTGAAATAGCCAATTCTGCACCACCACCAGCATAGGCAGCGTTTAACTTCGCTTCTTCAATACTACCATCTTTATGCTGAATTTTAGTCAGGATATCACGTTCCAAACTCAACATCATGGTCTTTTTCGTGTGCGGATTAACGGTCAAAAGAATCATGGAATCACTATTTCCCTCCCAAGGGTCCGTTCGTTCCTCGTTTCCAGTATCAACCCCCATTAAAAGGATCGTTAAGGGTTCAGTCGCCTCAATAACATTGGTTTCTTCACCAATCTTTTTATAGGTTTTTGATAAGGTTTCTGTACCTTGCTGATAAATAGTATAAGCAAAAACACCCACACCTAAAACTGTCACAGCTAGAAAAGCTAGCACCATTCCAATAATTTTTTTAACCATATTTCTATTAATCTATCAGCCTACCCATCAGGTAAACATCGATAAATTCCCCTTCTTCTATATACGCACCGCGCTCTTGTTTACCTTCAATTACAAAGCCATGCTTTTGATATAAATGAACTGCAGCCTGATTACGAGTTTGGACAGTGAGTTGAAGTCGACGAAGAATGCCACTAGCCTGCGCCCATTCTATGACTTCTTCAAGTAACAAACTCCCCAGTCCATTATTCCAATACTTCTTACCAATCACAATAAAGAGATCTCCAATATGACGAACTCTCTTACGTTGATCAGCTGTGATATTTACAAGACCAGCAATTTCATCATTCAGCAAGGCAAGTAAAGTGATTTGATTTTCCGAGTGAGCCTGTTTATCCAAAAACGACTCCATCTCAGTATCAGTCATCAAAATACCATCCCTGTCCAGACTGGTAAAATCTGTTTCTACACTGACACGATTTAAAAATGATACTAATTCAGCCGCATCTTCAACTTCTGCTTCCCTAATGAGCAATTCATACTCCATGTTGAAGCACCTTTAAGAGTTTTTCTGCACGCAAACCCTTGGCTTTGAAGTTTAATCTGCGACCGTCTTCTTCTTTTAGAATTTCCAATTCTAAATAGGTATCTGGTAAGGCATCATCTAAAAGATGTCCCCACTCGATGACAGTCACGCCGCCACCAAAGAGAAACTCATCTAAATCGATAGAATCAGCATCCCCCTCTATACGATAAACATCTAAATGATAAAGAGGAAGACGACCTTCATACTCTCTCACAATAGTATAGGTTGGACTCTTAATCATCTGAGTAATCTGTAAACCTTTAGCAAGACCTTTTGTAAAGGTCGTTTTGCCTGCTCCAAGTTCACCAGTTAGAATTAAGACATCATTCTTTTCTAATAAACAGCCCAAACGTTCACCTAAAGACTGTAACTCTTCTTCGTTTTTAGTGTACATGTTTCTATTATACCAAAAAGTTGTCCTTTGTCGAGATATTATCTATAAAATTCCATATTATAAATTGTAAAACTTGGACCTTCACTTCTTTTATATTTAAAATAGAAACAGCAAGAAGACAACTAACAAGATATCCCTCATCAGGTGGCTATAAAATGAAACTTCCCAGCGAATAACTTTTGGTACTAACAGTCCCAGAAACAGCATTCCCAAGGCAATATAAAAGGTCATGGATAATAGCATCCAAGGATTCCTGAGAAAGATTAAAATAGCTAATCCACTAATAAAACACATTTCCTTCTTACCCAAAATCTTTTTCAATCCATTTACATACTTCTGAATCGGTAAAAAGACTAGCAAATCAATACCAAATAAGAAAAAGAAACTCGGTAGAAAGGATTCCACAAACCCTTCTACGGATGTATTTCCTGTAAGGATATGTTCTATAGCAATTAAGGCTAAACCCAAAATATTTACTAAGAGCAGTAAGCTATACAAGAATTGTTGCTTATCTTCTTTAAAAAACGAATAATGTTGATTTCCTTGCCCTCTATAATAGTTTAGCCCTGCACCAATACTGGCAAGAAGCAACATGCCAACTAAATAATAGAAGCAGTTTTGATTTAACACCAAGGACCAAGTCGATAAACTTAAACAAGAACAGCTACTGATACCAAAAATCGTAAACAATAACAAAACTCGAATTTGCTTTTTCATTTTTTCCATCATTCTTCCTCCCTTACTTGCTCTTATTATAGGCTAGAAATCCTCACCATTGCTAGAATATTTCTCAACTGTCAGTTTTCTACTCTAAAATGCAAAAAAGTTTGATGCAGGTAACCCTTACATCAAACTTTTACTATTTTTCTTCAAACCAAAGAGCAATTTCTCGCTTAGCTGACTCTTCTGAATCTGAACCATGTACAACATTTTGAATAGCTTGGTTTTCACCAGCCGCTTTTGCAAAATCACCTCGAATAGTTCCTGGTAAAGCTTCTTCTGGACGAGTTGCACCCATCATAGTCCGCCAAGTTTCAATTACTTTGGGACCAGAAATGATGCCTACAAGGATTGGTCCTGAAGTCATAAATTCACGAATCGGTGGGTAAAAGCTTTGACCAACCAAGTCCTGATAGTGCTGATCAATCAACTCTTCTGAAACCTTTGTACGCAACTCCAATTTTTCGATTGTAAATCCACGTTGTTCAATGCGTTTCAACACCTCACCCACTAGCCCTCTTTTTACACCGTCTGGTTTAATAATAAAAAATGTTTGTTCCATACCCGTCTCCTTTGTCAGCTTCTTTCTTTTATTTTACCATATTTCATGGAAAAAATGGAGAAAGTTTTCAGAAAAGAGAAAGAGAACCCGAAGGCTCTCTCATCTGCTTTTATTCTACTGTTTCTTCCACAGTTTCAACGGCAGTATCCACAACTACTTCTGTTGTTTCTTCATTTCCTTCTTCCTCTACTGGAGGATTAAGATATTCTTCTTCGTTGATAGCATGTGGTTCAAGGTTACGGTAACGAGCCATACCAGTACCTGCTGGGATGATCTTACCGATGATAACATTTTCTTTAAGTCCAAGGAGATGGTCTTTCTTACCGCGGATAGCCGCATCTGTAAGGACACGAGTTGTTTCCTGGAAGGAAGCCGCTGACAAGAAACTATTTGTTTCAAGTGAGGCTTTGGTAATTCCCATAAGGACTGGACGACCTGTCGCTGGAACTCCACCTGCGATAAGGACATCTTTGTTAGCATCTGTAAAGTCATTGATATCCATGAGAGTACCCATGAGAAGATCTGTGTCACCTGGATCCATAACACGCACTTTACGGATCATTTGACGTACCATTACCTCGATGTGTTTGTCACCGATTTCTACCCCTTGGCTACGGTAAACTTTTTGTACTTCACCAAGAAGGTACGTTTCAACTGACAAGACATCACGAACTGCAAGGAGACGTTTTGGTTGGATAGAACCTTCTGTAAGAGCAGCACCACGCGCTACTTGGTCCCCAACTTCGACACGCATACGAGCTGTAAATGGTACGACGTATTCACCTTCGCCAGTTTCGCCCTTAACAAAGACTTTCTTAGTACGAGTTGAGGCATCTTCTTCGATAGCAGTAACTTGTCCTTTAACCTCTGTGATAACCGCTTCCCCTTTAGGATTGCGGGCTTCAAAGATTTCTTGGACACGAGGAAGACCCTGAGTGATATCGGTATTTGAGGCAACCCCACCCGTGTGGAAGGTACGCATTGTAAGCTGTGTACCAGGTTCCCCGATAGATTGGGCAGCGATTGTACCAACTGCTTCACCAACTTCAACCGCATCACCAGTCGCCAAGTTGATACCATAACAGTGACGGCAGACACCGTGACGAGTGTTACATGTAAATACAGAGCGGATAGTCACTTCTTCCACACCAGCATTAACAATTTCACGCGCCTTGTCTTCTGTAATCAATTCATTTGGACCAATGATAACTGCACCAGTTTCTGGATGTTTAACAGTTTTCTTAGTGTAGCGACCATTGAGACGCTCTTCGAGAGACTCAATCATCTCTTTTCCTTCTGCGATAGAGCGGATCAAGAGACCACGGTCTGTTCCACAGTCGTCCTCACGAATGATAACGTCTTGGGCAACGTCAACCAAACGACGAGTCAAGTAACCTGAGTCAGCTGTCTTAAGGGCCGTATCGGTCATACCTTTACGCGCACCGTGAGTTGAGAAGAACATTTCCAATACCGACAAACCTTCGCGGAAGTTTGAAAGGATTGGCAATTCCATGATACGTCCGTTCGGAGCCGCCATCAGACCACGCATACCGGCAAGCTGTGAGAAGTTTGAGATGTTACCACGGGCTCCAGAGTCCATCATCATAACGATTGGGTTCTTAGGATCTTGGTTGGCAATCAAACGTTTCTCTAGTTTTTCACGGGCAGCACGCCATTCAGCTGTAACAGCATTGTAACGCTCGTCGTCTGTGATCATACCACGACGGAATTGTTTTGTGATTTGTTCTACACGTTTGTGTGATTCTTCAATGATTTCAGCCTTGTCATCAACGACTGGGATATCGGCAATACCCACTGTCAATCCTGCAAGAGTTGAGTGGTGGTAACCGAGGTTCTTCATGCGGTCAAGTAGGGCAGAAGTTTCTGTCGTACGGAAACGTTTGAAGATTTCAGCGATGATATTTCCAAGGTTTTTCTTCTTGAATGGAGGGTTGAGTTCAAGTTTGCTGATCGCTTCCTTGATGTCTCCACCAAGTGGCAAGAAGTATTTAGAAGGAACGCCTTCTGTCAAGTTGGCATTGTTTGGTTCTTGCAAGTATGGTAGACCCTCTGGCATGATGTCGTTGAAGAGGATTTTACCAACTGTTGTAAGCAAGACCTTATGTTTTTGCTCTTCTGTCCATGGTTTGTTAAGACTGTCTGTTGCGATACCAACACGTGAGTGGAGGTGAACATAACCATTACGGTAAGCCATAACCGCTTCGTCACGGTCTTTGAAGACCATTCCTTCACCTTCACGACCAGCTTCTTCCATAGTCAAGTAGTAGTTACCCAAAACCATGTCCTGAGATGGAGTAACAACTGGTTTACCATCTTTCGGGTTCAAGATATGCTCAGCAGCCAGCATCAAGATACGAGCTTCTGCTTGGGCTTCTTCTGAAAGCGGTACGTGGATGGCCATTTGGTCCCCGTCAAAGTCGGCATTGTAGGCCTCACAGACAAGTGGGTGTAAGCGAAGGGCCTTACCATCAATCAAGACTGGCTCGAAGGCTTGGATACCCAAACGGTGAAGGGTCGGTGCGCGGTTCAAAAGCACTGGGTGTTCTTTGATTACTTCTTCAAGAATATCCCAGATACGCTCATCTCCGCGTTCTACCAAGCGTTTAGCTGCTTTGACGTTTTGTACGATATCACGGGCAACAATTTCACGCATCACGAATGGTTTAAAGAGCTCGATCGCCATTTCACGTGGCACACCACATTGGTACATCTTAAGTGTTGGACCAACGGCGATAACGGAACGTCCTGAGAAGTCAACACGTTTACCGAGCAAGTTTTGACGGAATCGTCCTTGTTTACCTTTAAGCATGTGACTCAATGATTTCAATGGACGGCTACCTGGTCCTGTAATTGGACGACCACGACGACCGTTGTCAATCAAAGCGTCAACCGCTTCTTGAAGCATACGCTTCTCATTTTGAACGATGATACCTGGTGCATTCAACTCAAGCAAACGAGCCAAACGGTTGTTACGGTTGATAACACGACGGTAAAGGTCGTTCAAGTCAGATGAGGCAAAACGGCCACCATCCAACTGCAACATTGGACGAAGATCTGGTGGAATAACCGGAAGGATGTTGAGAATCATCCATTCAGGTTTGTTTCCAGATTTGTAAAAGGCATCCAAAACATCCAAACGACGGATAGCTTTGACACGTTTTTGTCCAGTAGCTGTTTTCAACTCTTCTTTGAGTTCAGCAATTTCTTTTTCAAGATCTACTTGTTTCAAAAGGTCTTGGATGGCTTCGGCACCCATCTTGGCAACGAATGATCCATAACCATACTCACGCAAGCGCTCACGGTATTCACGCTCTGTCATGATAGACTTGTGCTCAAGTGGTGTATCCTTCGGATCAATCACCACATAAGCTGCAAAGTAGATTACTTCCTCGAGGGCACGAGGGCTCATATCAAGGGTCAAGCCCATACGGCTTGGAATTCCCTTGAAGTACCAGATGTGAGATACAGGAGCTTTTAACTCGATATGCCCCATACGCTCACGACGAACTTTTGTACGCGTTACTTCAACCCCACAACGGTCACAAACAATCCCTCTGTAACGAATGCGTTTGTACTTACCACAAGCACATTCCCAGTCTTTTGTAGGACCAAAGATGACTTCATCAAAGAGCCCTTCACGTTCTGGTTTCAAGGTACGGTAATTGATTGTTTCAGGTTTTTTGACTTCTCCATAAGACCATGAACGGACTTTGCTTGGAGAAGCTAGGGTGATTTGCATACTTTTAAAACGATTTACATCAACCACTATTTCTTCCCTTTCTATTCTAAGTGAACTGCTTATTCTTGTTCAGCAGCTTCTTCTGTTGCTTCCGCTTTTGTTGCTTTTTCAGCTTCTTCAGCTTCAAAGGCTGCTTTAGCCTCTTGGGCTGCTTTTTCGCGGGCTTTTTCAAGGTCATCTACGTGGATGACATCTTCGTCCATTCCTTCATCCAAGTCGCGAAGTTCCACTTCTTGGTCATCTTCGTCTAGAACACGCATGTCAAGACCAAGAGATTGCAATTCTTTGACAAGAACTCGGAAGGATTCTGGAACACCTGGTTTTGGAATTGGTTTTCCTTTTGTAATAGCTTCATAAGCTTTCAAACGTCCGTTGATATCGTCAGACTTGTAAGTCAAGATTTCTTGAAGGACATTTGACGCACCGTAGGCTTCAAGAGCCCAAACCTCCATCTCACCGAAACGTTGTCCACCAAACTGAGCTTTACCTCCGAGTGGTTGTTGGGTAACGGTTGAGTAAGGTCCGACAGAACGAGCGTGCAATTTATCGTCAACCATGTGGTGGAGTTTGATCATGTACATGACTCCGACAGAAACACGGTTATCAAACGGTTCACCAGTACGTCCATCGTAAAGGATTGTTTTGGCATCACTGTCCATACCTGCTTCTTTAACAGTTGACCAAAGGTCTTCAGAACTTGCTCCGTCAAAGACTGGTGTTGCGATGTGGATACCAAGAGTACGAGCCGCCATACCAAGGTGGAGCTCCATAACCTGACCGATATTCATACGTGATGGCACCCCAAGTGGGTTCAACATGATATCGACTGGAGTTCCGTCTGGAAGGTAAGGCATATCTTCTACAGGAACGATACGAGAGACAACCCCTTTGTTTCCGTGACGTCCGGCCATCTTATCTCCGACCTTGATCTTACGTTTTTGAGCGATGTAGACGCGAACCAGCATGTTCACACCTGATTGCAACTCATCTCCATTTGCACGTGTAAAGATCTTAACATCACGAACGACACCATCGGCACCGTGTGGTACACGAAGAGAAGTATCGCGCACTTCACGAGATTTATCTCCGAAGATAGCGTGCAAGAGACGTTCTTCAGCTGAAAGGTCTTTCTCACCCTTAGGTGTTACTTTACCTACAAGGATATCACCTTCTTTAACCTCAGCACCGATACGGATAATCCCCATTTCGTCAAGGTCTTTAAGGGCATCTTCACCTACGTTTGGAATTTCGCGAGTAATTTCTTCAGGCCCGAGCTTTGTATCGCGCGTTTCTGATTCGTATTCTTCAAGGTGGACAGATGTATAAACATCGTCTTTCACCAAGCGTTCGCTCATGATAACGGCATCCTCGAAGTTGTAACCTTCCCAAGTCATGTAGGCAACGATTGGGTTTTGTCCAAGCGCCATTTCCCCATTTTCCATAGAAGGTCCGTCAGCAATGAAATCACCTTTTTCAACGACATCTCCAACTTTTACGAGAGTGCGTTGGTTATAGGCAGTACCTGAGTTTGAACGACGGAATTTTTGGATGTGGTAAACATCTAGCGAACCATCTTCACGGCGTACTTCTACCTTGTCAGCATCTGCGTAAGTAACTTTACCATCATACTGAGCAATCACAGCAGCTCCAGAATCGTGGGCCGCTTGGTATTCCATACCAGTACCAACGTAAGGTGCTTTAGGATCAATCAATGGCACAGCCTGACGTTGCATGTTGGCACCCATGAGGGCACGGTTGGAGTCATCGTTTTCCAAGAAAGGAATACATGCTGTCGCAACGGCAACTACCTGTTTTGGTGATACGTCCATGTAGTCAACAACATTAGCTGGATACTCTTGGTTGACCCCTTGGTGACGTCCCATGACAACTTTTTCAGCAAAAGTTCCATCTTCATTGAGGCGAGAGTTAGCCTGCGCTACAGTAAATTCATCTTCTTCATCGGCTGTCAACCAAACGATTTCGTTTGTGACAACACCTGTTTCACGGTCAACCTTTCGGTATGGTGTTTGAACAAAACCATACTTGTTCAAGTGTCCGTAAGATGATAAGTTGTTGATCAAACCGATGTTAGGTCCTTCAGGTGTCTCGATTGGACACATACGACCATAGTGAGTGTAGTGCACGTCACGTACTTCATATCCAGCACGGTCACGTGTCAAACCACCAGGTCCTAAGGCTGACAAACGGCGTTTGTGAGACAACTCAGAAAGCGGATTGTGTTGGTCCATAAACTGTGACAACTGTGATGAACCAAAGAATTCTTTAACCGCAGCTGTTACAGGACGTATGTTGATAATTTGTTGTGGTGTCAAGACTTCGTTGTCTTGAACAGACATACGTTCACGGACATTACGTTCCATACGAGAAAGTCCAAGACGTACTTGGTTAGCAAGTAATTCACCAACCGCACGGATACGACGGTTTCCAAGGTGGTCGATATCATCTACACGGCCAAGTCCTTCAGCCAAGTTGAGGAAGTAGCTCATCTCGGCAAGGATATCTGCAGGAGTGACGATACGAACCTTGTCATCTGGATTGGCATTACCAATGATGGTTACAACACGGTCTGGATCAGTTGGTGCAACAACCTTGAATTTTTGAAGAACAACTGGCTCAGTCACAACGGCTGCATCATTTGGAATGTAAACAATCTTGTTCAAGTCACCATCCAAATGGCTTTCAATGCTTTCAATCACACTACGAGTCATGATTGTTCCAGCTTCTACCAAGATTTCACCTGTTTCAGGGTCTACCAATGGTTCCGCAATGGTTTGGTTGAGCAAGCGTGTTTTAACATTAAGTTTTTTATTGATTTTGTAACGACCAACTGCTGCCAAGTCATAGCGACGTGGATCAAAGAAACGAGCTACAAGCAAGCTACGTGAGCTTTCAGCAGTCTTAGGTTCACCTGGACGAAGGCGTTCGTAAATTTCTTTCAAAGCTTCGTCTGTACGAGAGTCCATTGGGTTCTTGTGGATATCTTTTTCAACAGTATTGCGAACCAATTCGCTATCACCAAAGATATCAAAAATTTCATCATCACCTGAGAAACCAAGAGCACGAACCAAGGTAGTAAATGGAATCTTACGAGTACGGTCGATACGAGTGTAGGCGATATCTTTTGAGTCGCTTTCAAGTTCCAACCAAGCTCCACGGTTAGGGATAACAGTTGAACCGTAGCCCACTTTACCGTTTTTATCAACTTTGTCGTTAAAGTAAACACCTGGTGAGCGGACCAACTGAGATACGATAATACGTTCACCACCATTGATGATGAAAGTACCCATTTCTGTCATAATTGGGAAATCACCAAAGAAAACTTCTTGGGTCTTGATTTCGCCTGTTTCTTTATTGATCAAGCGGAAGGTTACAAAAATTGGTGCTGAGTAGCTAGCATCGTGAATACGAGCTTCTTCTAGCGTGTATTTTGGTTCCTTGATTTCATATCCAACAAATTCCAACTCCATTGTGTCTGTGAAGTTTGAAATTGGCAATACATCTTCAAATACTTCCTTCAGACCGTGGTCTAGGAAAGCTTTGAATGAATCAGTTTGAATTTCAATCAAATTTGGTAAGTCAAGAACTTCTTTGATTCTTGAAAAACTACGACGGGTACGATGTTTCCCGTATTGAACGTCATGTCCTGCCAAGATGATTCTCCTTTGTAAATAAGTTCCAAGCCTTGTCAATCAGGCTTTCTAATCGTCATATGGTTGTAAAACCCCTATCACCGTGTCCCTTTGATGAATTTTCAGAATCTTTAAGTCTTTGTTACAAATACTCAAAATCCTGAAAAAAAGCACAAAAAGAGCAGCTAAATCTGACTTTTTCAGAAGATTTAACTGCTGTGAGCCTTGTCTGGACAATATTTCAGACAAAACCTACGACAAATGATTACTCATATTATACCCTATTTAGCTAGATTTTTCAAGGGGATTAACGATTTTTTGACAAAATCTTTTCCTATAAGAAATACTGGCTTAATCGTAACAAAATTTGTTGCGATTTTTTCTTTTATTTTAATTTTAGGAAAACGCTTGCATCTTATTTTACTAAGTGCTATACTGATGATAGAAATTTATTGATTGGAGAATCATTATGAGAAAAATACCATCTCAAACTGAGAAAAAAATGGTCTACAGCATCCGTTCCCTCAAAAATGGAACTGGTTCTGTCCTTATTGGAGCAAGCCTTATTCTGCTTGCCATGGCTACACCAACTATCTCAGCAAACGAAAATACACCAACCACTAACGAACCCAGCAACAGAAATACGACCTCCCTTACTCAACCTCTTACTGATGCAACAAACATCGCTGGCAAGAACGAAAGCGATTTTTCTTCACCCGATAGTGCAAACGCTTCCCTAAAGAAAACAGAAGAAAAACCTGCAACAGAGCCAACTACTCCTGCTGCAACTCCCGCCGATTCAGCCCCACAAACCGGACAAGATCGTTCAAGTGAACCAACTACTTCTACGAGTCCAGTAACGACTGAAACTAAGGCAGAAGAACCAATAGAAGACAACTACTTCCGTATCCATGTCAAAAAGCTTCCTGAAGAAAACAAGGATGCTCAAGGACTATGGACTTGGGACGATGTTGAAAAACCATCTGAAAACTGGCCTAACGGAGCCTTGTCCTTTAAGGATGCCAAAAAAGATGACTATGGCTACTACCTAGATGTCAAATTAAAGGGAGAACAAGCCAAGAAAATTAGCTTCCTCATCAATAATACAGCTGGGAAAAATCTAACCGGCGATAAATCGATAGAAAAACTGGCACCAAATATGAATGAGGCTTGGTTGGACCAAGAACACAAGGTTTTCTCTTACGAGCCACAACCTGCAGGAACTATTCGCGTCAACTACTACCGTACAGATGGCAACTATGACAAGAAATCTCTCTGGTACTGGGGAGATGTGAAAAATCCAAGTAGTGGTGAATGGCCTAACGGAACAGATTTTACGGCTACAGGCAAATATGGTCGCTATATCGATATTCCACTCAAAGATGCAGCTAAAGACCTTGGATTTTTATTACTAGACAGAAACAAACAAGGAGACGATGTGAAAATCCGTAAAGAAGATTATAAGTTCACAGATTTAAAAAATCATAGCCAAATTTTCCTAAAAGACGATGATGAATCGATTTACACAAATCCATACTATGTCCATGATATCCGTATGACAGGAGCCCAACACGTAGGCACTTCTAGCATTGAGAGTAGTTTTTCAACACTTGTCGGTGCTAAAAAAGAGGATATCCTCAAACACTCCAACATCACTAATCACCTAGGAAATAAAGTAGCTATCACCGATGTTGCAATCGATGAAGCTGGTAAGAAAGTGACCTACAGTGGAGATTTCTCGGACACAAAACATCCTTATACCGTGAGCTACAACGCTGACCAATTCACTACCAAAACAAGCTGGCGTCTGAAAGATGAGACTTACAGTTATGATGGCAAACTTGGAGCTGACCTAAAAGAAGAAGGAAAACAAGTTGATTTAACCCTTTGGTCACCAAGTGCTGGCAAGGTTTCTGTCGTTGTCTACGACAAGAATAACCCTGAAAAAGTGGTTGGAACTGTCGCTCTTGAAAAAGGGGAAAGAGGAACTTGGAAACAAACTCTAGATAGCACAAACAAACTCGGAATCACAGATTTCACTGGATACTATTATCAATACCAAATCGAACGTCAAGGTAAAACTGTTCTTGCACTCGATCCTTACGCTAAGTCCCTCGCTGCTTGGAATAGTGACGATGCTAAGATTGACGATGCCCATAAAGTGGCTAAAGCCGCCTTTGTAGATCCAGCCAAACTCGGACCTCAAGACTTGACTTATGGTAAGATTCACAATTTCAAGACTCGTGAAGATGCCGTTATCTACGAAGCTCATGTGCGTGACTTTACTTCAGATCCTGCCATTGCAAAAGACTTAACCAAACCATTTGGTACCTTTGAAGCCTTTATTGAAAAACTAGACTATCTCAAAGACTTGGGTGTAACCCACATCCAGCTCCTTCCAGTCTTGTCTTACTACTTTGTCAATGAATTGAAAAACCATGAACGCTTGTCTGACTATGCTTCAAGCAACAGCAACTATAACTGGGGATATGATCCTCAAAACTACTTCTCCTTGACTGGTATGTATTCAAGCGATCCTAAAAATCCAGAAAAACGAATCGCAGAATTTAAAAACCTCATCAACGAGATCCACAAACGTGGTATGGGAGCTATCCTAGATGTAGTGTATAACCATACAGCCAAGGTCGATATCTTTGAAGATTTAGAGCCAAACTACTACCACTTTATGGATGCTGATGGGACACCTCGCACTAGCTTTGGTGGTGGACGCTTGGGGACAACCCACCATATGACCAAACGACTCCTAGTTGACTCTATCAAATATCTAGTTGATACCTACAAAGTGGATGGATTCCGCTTCGATATGATGGGAGACCATGATGCAGCTTCTATTGAAGAAGCGTACAAGGCCGCACGCGCCCTCAATCCACACTTAATCATGCTTGGTGAAGGTTGGAGAACCTATGCAGGTGATGAGAACATGCCTACTAAAGCTGCTGACCAAGATTGGATGAAACATACCGATACAGTCGCTGTCTTTTCAGATGACATTCGTAACAACCTCAAGTCTGGTTATCCAAACGAAGGTCAACCTGCCTTTATCACAGGTGGCAAGCGTGATATCAACACCATCTTCAAAAATATCATTGCTCAACCAACCAACTTTGAAGCTGACAGCCCTGGAGATGTCATCCAATACATCGCAGCCCATGATAACTTGACCCTCTTTGACATCATCGCCCAGTCTATCAAAAAAGACCCAAGCAAGGCTGAGAACTATGCTGAAATCCACCGTCGTTTGCGACTTGGAAACCTCATGGTCTTGACATCTCAAGGAACTCCGTTTATCCACTCTGGTCAGGAATACGGACGTACTAAACAATTCCGTGACCCAGCCTACAAGACTCCAGTATCGGAGGATAAGGTTCCAAACAAATCTCACTTGTTGCGTGATAAGGACGGCAATCCATTTGACTATCCTTACTTCATCCATGACTCTTACGATTCGAGTGATGCTATTAACAAGTTTGACTGGACTAAGGCTACAGATGGAAAAGCATATCCTGAAAATGTCAAGAGCCGTGACTATATGAAAGGGTTGATTGCTCTTCGTCAATCTACAGATGCCTTCCGACTTAAGAGTCTCCAAGATATCAAAGACCGTGTCCACCTCATCACTGTCCCAGGCCAAAATGGTGTGGCAAAAGAGGACGTAGTAATTGGCTACCAAATCACTGCTCCAAATGGAGACATCTACGCAGTCTTTGTCAATGCGGACGAAAAAGCTCGCGAATTTAATTTGGGAACTGCCTTTGCCCACCTCAGAAATGCTGAAGTTTTAGCAGATGAAAACCAAGCAGGGCCAGTAGGAATTGCCAACCCGAAAGGACTCGAATGGACTGAAAAAGGCTTGAAATTAAATGCCCTTACAGCTACTGTTCTTAGAATCTCTCAAGGCGGTGCCATCGTTGCCCCAGCTGTGGAAGAAAAACCAGAATTTGACCTTTCTAGCTTAAAACAAGAACAAGGGCAATATAATATCCAAGACAATATGTCAAACCGAGTAGTCAAACCGGAACAGCAAACTCCAGCTCCACAAACTAAACCTGATTCTGCAAAACCAGATGCAAAAGTAGCTGATGCAGAAAATAAACCTAGCCAAGCTACAGCTGATTCACAAGCTGAACAACCAGCACAAGAAACACAAGCATCATCTGTAAAAGAGGTGGTTCAAAACGAATCGGTAGAAAACTCTAGCAAGGATAATACACCTGCAACCCCAGCTAAACAAGCTGAACTTCCAAATACAGGAACCAAAAACGATCACAAACTCCTGTTCGCAGGAATCAGCCTCCTTGCCCTTCTCGGTCTCGGGTTCTTGCTAAAAAACAAAAAAGAGAACTAAACTAGCCCTCCTATAGAACAATCCCCCAAGCCTTAACGCTCGGGGGATTGATTTTTGCTCTGATAAGCCTATCTATCAAATCATATATTCTACACTATAGGTCGCATCCGAAAGTATTCGTGCCAAAAATTGCTTGGTTCGTTCTTCTTTTGGACGACTAAAGAAATCATGGGCATTATTTTCTTCAACAATTTTCCCGCCATCCATAAAAATGACATGGTTGGCCACATCCCTTGCAAACCCCATCTCATGTGTCACTACTACCATAGTAACCCCTTCTTTAGCTAACTGTTTTAAAACATCTAAAACATCCCCTACCAACTCTGGATCCAAGGCCGATGTTGGCTCATCTAATAAAATGACCTCTGGTTTCACAGCGATGGCACGCGCAATGCCGATTCGTTGTTGCTGGCCTCCAGAAAGCTGAGAGGGATAGTAATCTTTATAAGCTAGTAAACCAACTTTTTCTAAGGCAGCTTCCGCACGTTTGGTTGCTTCTTCCTTAGGAATTTTCCGAGCAATAATCAAGCCCTCCAAAATATTTTCCAAGGCCGTTTTATTAGCAAATAAATTATAATGTTGAAAAACAAAGGCAGTCTTCTGGCGAATTTCTAAAATATCTTTTTTGGTCAATTTGCCAAGATCGTATTCTTTATCAGCAAGCTTCAAAGAGCCACTATCGGCTTTTTCTAAATGATTGAGACATCTGAGAAAAGTCGTTTTACCTGATCCAGATGGCCCCAATATTACAACCACATCCCCTTGGTTGACCTTGAGATTAACATCTTCTAGGACTTGTCTGTCTCCAAATTTTTTTGCAACATGTTCTACTTGTAACATTGTCTCCTCCTATGCTAAACCTGTACGGGGCACCACTTGTCCCTGTTCTCTTCGAATATAGCGTTTCTCTAAGATTGAAAAGCCCCATTGAATCAATCCGCAAATAAGAATGTACTGTAAAAAGATCACAAAATAGGATTCAAAATACTGATAACCATAAGATGCTTCAACACGGGCAATAGCTGTAATATCCTTAATGGTCATCACAAAGACCAAAGAGGTTCCTTTTACAATATTTATAACTAGATTAGCCAGATTGGGCAGGGCTGATCGCAAGGCCTGTGGAAAAATAATCCTCACATAAGCTTGACTAGTGGTTAAGCCAATCGCTTGTGCAGCTTCTAATTGTCCCTTATCCACAGTCAAAATAGCCGAACGTAAGATTTCTGATAAACTACCTGTCGTCATCAAACTATAGATAATAAAAGCATAATAGATCGGATTGAGTTTAAAGATATCAACATCACTTCCTATGCTTTTGAGAAATTGATTGAGCAAACTCGGAAACAAACTATAAAAGAAAAGAATCAGCAAAATCGGAGGTGTTGCTCTTATAAAAGCTAGATACACGAGAGAGAAAGTTCGAACACCTTTGACTTTATATATTTGTCCCAGAGCTAAAAACAAGGCTGGTAGAAAACTTAAGACCATGGCTACAATCATGATAATCAAGGTGGTCGGTACCCCTTTTAAGGTCTCTAAAAAGGTTTTTGCAATATAGTCTAAATCCATATCCTATCTCCCTTTCGTTTCCAAAGATTTTTCTAACAAGCGACTCAAGAAGGAAACAGCTAAGGCTACACCCCAATAAAGAATGGCAACCGCTGTATAGGTTTCAAGAGAGTAATTCCCCAAATTACGACTGATTAAGAGATTCCCAGCCCCCATGACATCCACAAAACCAATCGTATATGCTAGGGCAGCGTCCCGCATCAAATTTAGAATAGCGGTCGTCATATTTGGAAGAGCCACTTGAAAAGCCTGAGGAAAAATGATTCTCCAAAATGTCTGACTAGGGGTCAGACCAATACTGACTCCAGCTTCCATCTGACCTTTGGGAATTGCCTGATAAGAAGCCTTAAACACTTCTGCAATGATAGCCGCAAATAGCAAGACCATGGTGAATAAGACGAAGACCGTCTTAGACCAGTTGTTGATATCTAAATTCAACCACCATTTTAAAAATTCAGGTAAACCATAAAAGACAAGGAATAGTAAAACAATAGGAGGAGTACAGCGAAGAGTGAAAATATAACCCTTAGAAAGACCTGCAAAAGTCTTATCTTCTCCCACTTGAGCCCAAGCCAATAAGCCACCGAAAAGGGAACCAAGAATTGTAGTAAAAAAGAGAATGGACAAGGTCATAGGAAGAGCCTGCCATAAGGTGGGTAAAAATTGGAACACTCTTGAAAAATCATATGAAACCATGTAAACCTCTTTCTAACATACCTGATTGCTCATCTAATCTTTATCAACGTAGCTAAAGACATCTTCTTTAAAGTATTTTTGAGAAAGTTTAGCTAGAGTTCCATCTTCTTTTAATTCTTTAATCGCTTTTTCATACTCTTTAGCAAACTTCTCGCCCTTTTCATCACGGTGAATCAATGGATAGGTTGGGATTCCTTTATAAGGGAACCAGCTAAGTTTGTCCGCATATTGGTGGTAAGAACCATCCTCTGCTGTCACTGCTTTTTCAAAAGACAACTTGATATCAAAGAAGGCATCGTATCGTCCTTCTAAAACCCAAGCATAAGCATCTGCCACCTTGAATGATTCAGCAGCTGTCAACTCAATTGGTGTATCCTTATGCTTGTCATTATAGCTATTGATGACATTCCACTGGGCATTTTGAGGAGAGATGGGTACTAATTTTCCTTTATTTTTGGCGAAATCATCAATATTCTTATATTTGGCTTCATCTTCTTTTCTAACAGTAAAACCAATAATGCTGGCTCCTACTGGCTCAGATGGAATAATGAATTTCTTAGCCCGTTCATCTGTATACCAAGCACCTTTAGTTCCAATATCGTACTTGCCAGACTCAAGTCCAATCAAGAGATCATCATCACTCGTTCCAGTATACTCAAATTTATAATCTGCTAATTTCTCATCAACCGCCTTTAAAACAGCAACTTCATAACCATCTGATTCCCCTTTTTCGTCAATAAAATCATAAGGGACATAGTTTTGAGTATGGGCAACTTTTAAAGTTGTTACTTGTCCAGATGAAGCTGCATCTGCACCTTTAGCAGATGCTCCCGCCAAAGTTCTACCAATAATCGTTGCTCCAAGAACTGCCACAACTGCAACTCCACCAATAATCCATGTTTTCTTACTCATATTCTTCTCCTTTATTTAGCCAATGCCTCTCTCACCCACTGGATACGCTCCACTACAATATCACTCGGAATGGTACAATCTGCTCCAAGTATGAAGCCCTCTTTTCCTGTTTCTTCTATCAAGCGTTTGGTTTCAGCTTGAATTTCTTCCTTACTGCCTCGATAGAGAAGGCCATCTTTACCGTTTTCAAATCCTCCCAGAACAGCACGACCCTTGAAAATCTCACGACCTTCTTTTAGGCTAATTCCTTCTGGACCAACTGCCCAGTTAAAAACATGAGCTGGATAGTCGGCAAAGATATGAATATCGTTTCGAGCTCCTTCATAGCCACAGATATGAAGGATATTTACCCCACCAACCGACTTAGCTGCATTTAAAACAGTCAGTTCACTCGGCGCAATAATCTCCTGATAGTCTTCAACAGAAACACGCGCATCCTGAATACTTTGCACACTGAGATAAATACCGTCTGCTCCTGCATCTTTAATAATAGCTTGACTCAAGCTAGCGATATCTTGCGCAATTACATCAAGTACTTTTTTCAATTTCTGAGAATCTTGAACTAAGAAATCTGCAATGAGATCATCTCCGCCAGACACTTCTCCAAGTAACCATTTGAGGTAGGTCACAGGCGCAAATATATTGTAAATGGCAACAATATCTTCAGTAAACTCCTGCTTAATCTTCTTCACTAATTCTACCTGCTCTCTAATCCACGGATGATCTTCACCCAGAGGTTGAATCTCTGCCAACTCTTGGAGTGACTTTCCTTTGGCAATAACTGGATTTGGATAAGCAAAATAGCCATCACTCATCAACTTGATAAAGTCTGGATGTAGGTCACGGATAAAACGTTTGTGACCTTGTATATTCTTTTCAATAATCACTGGATTTGAAAATCCCTTTAACCATTCCTCTTCTGATGTAAAGTGGTGCCAAAAACCGACTGGCACACGATCGACAGCTTCTCCTCTAAATGCTTTTAAAACCCATTCTCTTTTTTCTGACATCTCTATTCTCCATTTCTTTCTTTTTCAACTAATAAAATACTGGCAATATCATTGGTTTGAATAAAGGGAAGACTTCCCTTCTGAAAATCCTGAATTCCATGACATCTTGGCCCTTCCTTACAAGCAAGTCCCTTTGTAAGACTGATCGCAAGTAAGATGACAAAGCCGAGGGCCGTCCCTACCAATAGCCACTTTTTTCTTTTCATAAGGCCCTCCTATTCTAAAATAGCAGCCTGACGAATCCAGTCCAATCGTTCTAATTCAAAGTCATCTGGAACCGTGCAATCCGCTCCAAGAAGGACTCCTCTAGTCCCAGCTTCAGCCAACAAGCGTTTGGTTTCCTCTTGTAGTTTAGCCTTGCTACCTCCATAAAGCAGGCTCTGCTTTCCATTTTCAAAACCACCCAAGACCGCTTTGCCATGAAATAGCTCCTGACCTTGAGGTAAGCTGACTGCTTCATGGTGGGTTGCCCAATTGAAAACTTGGGCTGGATAATCTTTGAAAATAGTCACATTGTTACTGGCACCTTGGAAACCGCAGATATGCAGGATATTGACCCCACCTGCCTGATTAGCAGCTTCTAAAACCTTTATGTTGCTTGGCTCAATATAGGTCTGATACAATTCTGCTGTGATGCGCTCATCCTGAATTTCTTGTGTACTGAGGTAAATCCCATCTGCTCCACAATCCTGAATGATTGCCTTGGTTAGGATTGCGATATCCTCAGCTATTACATCTAAAATCTCCCTGAATAGCTCTGGATTTTCGAGTAATAGATTAGCAACCTCCTTATCACCTCTAGAAGTCTCTGTACGAAACCAACGTTTCAGGTAGGAAATCGGAGAAAAGATATTGTAGAATGAAGCAATGTCCTCAGTGAAGGTTGCTCGAATAGCTTGTACCACTTCTACTTGTTGCTGAATCCAAGGATGGTTTTCACCAATCGACTCAATAGAAGCCAGCTCCTGAATACTTGAAACCAAAGGACTGTAGACATCACTTGGATAAATGAAAAATCCGTCACTCATCATTTTGACAAAATCAGGATGAATTCTTTCAACGTACTTCCGATGTCCCTCTACACTTTTTTGAAAGATACGTGGGTTATTTAAACCTTGCCCTTTTTCCTCCAGTGTTACAAAATGAAACCAAAAGCCTACAGGAACTCGTTCCACCTCTTCTCCTCGGATGGCTTTAAAAACTAGCTCTCTTTTACTTGTCATACTTTTCTCCTTCCATTTGGATTGAAACCATCTTACCACTCCTTTTGACCTTTTCCCAATATATATTGACTATCGACTTGATTGATATTGTTTATATCAATAACGAAAAAATCTCTGGAAAGCTTGATTTTACTAGCTTTTCAGAGATTCTTTTTTGTTTATTGCTTTTTTAAAATAGTTGTTATATAGATTTTTTATCAGCCTGATTAGGATTTTTTATTAAGCCTCTTTCATGGCAAAGTATTCCCGTACTTTGGGTGCCACTTGCATTCCGAATAGTTCAATAGCTCTCAGAACCTGGTCATGGGGCATGGAACCAAGCGGTAGATGGAGCATGAAGCGGTCCAAACCTAAGTCTTCAATCATACGAATCAATTTTTCGGCCACCTGATCTGGATTGCCCACAAACATAGCACCATTTGGCCCAACTTGCTCCAAATATTGCTCATAACGCAATTCCTGCCAGTGCGGACGATCTTTAGAAATAGCATCCACCACTTGCTTGGTCGGATGGAAATAATATTTCACCGCCTGCTTGCCATCCTCAGCAATCCATCCCCAAGAATGAGCTCCAACCTTTAGTTCCTGACTGGCATAGCCCGCTTCGCTCCCAATCTCACGATAAGCCTGAATCAACTTTTTAAAATAACGCGGATTGCCACCAATAATAGCATAAACAATCGGTAGACCAGCCTGAGCAATCTTCACAGTTGATTCGACATGACCACCTGTCGCTATCCACAAGGGCAATTTGTCCTGAACTGGACGAGGATAAACTTCTTTGCCAGAGATTGTTTGGGTCAATCGACCTTGCCAATCTAGTTTTATCTTTTCATTGACTAATTGAAGCAAGTCTAATTTCTCATCAAAAAGAGCTTCGTAGTCTTTCAAATCATAGCCAAACAAGGGAAAAGATTCCGTGAAAGAACCCCTTCCGGCCATAATCTCCGCACGTCCATTTGACAAAGCATCGATAGTGGCATATTGTTGGAACAATCGAATCGGATCCATACTTGAGAGAATGCTGACTGCACTGGTCAAACGAATCTTCTTGGTATTGACTGCCCCAGCTGCCAGAACAATCTCTGGCGCAGATATCGCAAAATCCGCTCGATGGTGCTCACCAATCCCATACACATCCAAACCAACCTTGTCAGCCAGTTCAATCTCTGCCAGCAACTGGCGAATGCGTTCAGCATAACTGTAAGTCTGCCCAGTCCCTTCAAGCACCGTTGTTTCCCCAAATGTTGAAATTTCCAATTCTACCATTGTTATTATCCCCGTCTATTTCTTTCCTTCAATTTGAAAAATTATTCTAACATGAATCTTGACTACAAGCAACCGATTTGCTCACAAGAAAAAGCCTAGATAACTAGACTTTTTTTAGTTTATTCTACCGTTACTGATTTAGCAAGATTACGTGGTTTGTCCACATCAAGTCCACGGTGGAGTGTTGCAAAGTAAGCGACCAATTGCGTTGGTACAACCATTGAGATTGGTGAGAGGTAAGGGTGTACAGTCGTAAGGACGATATCGTCTGTATCTTTGGCTACATTCTCTTCTGCGATAGTGAGAACCTTGGCACCACGGGCTGCCACCTCTTGGATATTTCCGCGAGTGTGGTTGGCAAGAACTGGATCTGACAAGAGGGCCAAGACAGGCGTTCCTTCTTCAATCAAGGCAATAGTCCCGTGCTTGAGTTCTCCTGCCGCAAAGCCTTCACACTGGATGTAAGAAATCTCTTTGAGTTTGAGACTTGCTTCCATGGCTACATAGTAATCTTGACCACGTCCGATATAAAAGGCGTTGCGAGTTGTTTCAAGAAGCTCACGAACCTTGGCTTCGATGGTTTCTTTCTCTGAAAGAGTTGATTCGATAGACTGAGCTACGATTGACAACTCATGAACCAAGTCAAAGTCTTTCGCTTTGGCATTTCCATTTGCTTCTCCGACTGCTTTTGCCAGGAAGGCAAGGGCTGCGATTTGTGCTGTATAGGCTTTAGTGGATGCCACGGCAATTTCAGGACCTGCATGAAGGAGCATGGTATGGTTGGCTTCACGTGAAAGGGTTGAACCTGGGACATTTGTCACTGTCAAACTTGGGATTCCCATTTCATTAGCCTTGACCAAAACCTGACGGCTATCCGCTGTTTCACCAGATTGGCTGATAAAAATGAAGAGTGGTTTCTTGCTGAGAAGTGGCATACCGTAGCCCCACTCAGAAGAGATTCCAAGTTCAACTGGTGTATCAGTCAATTCTTCCAACATCTTCTTCGAAGCAAATCCTGCGTGGTAAGATGTTCCAGCTGCAAGAATGTAAATACGATCTGCATCTTGAACAGCCTTGATAATAGCTGGGTCTACGACAATTTGACCAGCCTCATCTGTGTAGGCTTGGATGAGTTTACGCATAACCGTTGGCTGTTCGTCAATTTCCTTGAGCATGTAGTAAGGGTAAGTTCCCTTACCGATATCTGACAAGTCAAGCTCAGCAGTATAGCTAGCACGCTCACGACCATTACCATCATAGTCTTGAACCTCTACACTATCAGCCTTGACGATGACCAACTCTTGGTCATGGATTTCCATGTACTGGTTGGTCTCACGAATCATAGCCATGGCGTCTGAGCAGACCATGTTATAGCCTTCCCCAAGACCAATCAAAAGTGGTGATTTATTCTTAGCCACATAGATCACTTCAGGATTTTGTGAGTCAACCAAGGCAAAGGCATAAGAACCACGGATGATGTGAAGAGCTTTTTTGAAGGCTTCAAGAACTGACAAACCATCTTCTTCCGCAAATTTTCCAATCAAGTGAACGGCGATTTCAGTATCTGTTTGCCCCTTAAAGTGGTGACCTGCAAGGTATTCTTCCTTGATTTCAAGGTAGTTCTCAATCACCCCATTGTGAACCAAGACAAAACGCTCCGTCTCAGAGCGGTGTGGGTGAGCATTATCCTCAGTTGGTTTTCCATGAGTTGCCCAACGAGTATGTCCGATACCAGTCGTTCCCTCAACACCAGCTGTCTTAGCAGATAATTCTGCGATACGGCCTACAGCCTTGACTAGATGGTTTTCAGCACCACCTAGGACAAAAATCCCAGCAGAATCATAGCCACGGTATTCGAGCTTTTCAAGCCCTTGAATCAAAATATCAGTTGCATTTGTGTTTCCAACAACACCAACAATTCCACACATAGTATATACGACACAGGCAAGCTGTGCTTTCTCCTTAAAATTGGTATAGTCTAATTCCTCTTTTATAGAATCAGCAAAAACAGTATATACTTGTTTCTTTCACTTGTCAAGAGTAAAAATTGGTATAGTTCAAATCAACTTCCTGAAATCAAAAAAACTCTGACCAATTAGGATAATCAGTCAGAGTCCTTTTTAAAATCCATTATTGTCGCTTAATTCCTTGAACCAGTGCCCTGATTTTTTCAGACGACGTTCTTGCGTTTCCAAGTCTAATTCGACCAAACCATAGCGATTTTTATAACTATTGAGCCATGACCAACAATCGATAAATGTCCAAATCAAGTAACCCTTACAATTGGCTCCGTCTTCAATAGCACGGTGAAGTTCACCAAGATGACCTTTTACAAAGTCAATACGGTAATCATCTTGAATCATTCCATCTTGACGGAATTTTTCTTCCCCCTCAACACCCATACCATTCTCTGTCAACATCCACTCAATATTGCCATAATTTTCCTTGATATTTTGGGCAATGTCATAAATCCCTTGCTCATAAATCTCCCAGCCACGGTGAGGATTGATTTTACGTCCAGGCATCACATAAGGTTCGTAAAAATGTTCTGGCAAGAGCGGACTCTCTGGATTCTTAGCAAATCGAGGCGCCATAACACGCAAAGGTTGGTAGTAGTTAACACCAAGGAAGTCCACCGTATTATCACGAATGAGTTCCAACTCTTCCTCCGTAGTATCAGGTAAGAGGCCGTGTTCATACAAGATTTCTACCAATTCCTGTGGATAAGTCCCCAAAACAGACGGATCTAAGAAAGATTGGGCCTGAAAAAGGTTCGCAATACGAGCAGCCTTGACATCAGCAGGATGCTGGCTACGTGGATAAGCCGGTGTCAAGTTGAGGACAATCCCGATCTTGGAATTAGGCAAGAGTTCATGACAGGCCTTGACTGCCCGACTGCTAGCCAATTGTGTATGATAGGCTACTTTAACGGCTGCCTCTGCATCCACCTTATGTGGATAATGAGCATCATAAAAATAGCCAAATTCTACAGGAACGATTGGTTCGTTAAAGGTAATCCACTGATCTACTAAATCTCCATAAGTCTCAAAACAAAAACGAGCATAGTCTTCATAAGCTGAGACAGTCGCCTTATTTTCCCAACCATCACCATCTTCTTGAAGAGCAAAAGGCAGATCAAAATGATAGAGATTGACTAAAAGACGAATTCCTTTGGCCTTAATAGCTTCAAAAACCTTACGATAGAAATCCACACCTTGAGCATTGATTTTGCCACGCCCTTGTGGAAAAATCCGTGACCATTGAATAGAAGTCCGAAAGGCTGTATGACCAGTTTCTACCAGTAGCTCGATATCCTGTTCCCAATTTTCATAAAAGGTCGATGCCTTATCTGGACCAATCCCATTATAGTAACGATTTGGCTCCACTTGGTACCAATAATCCCAGAGATTATCTCCCTTACCGTCACCAGCTACATGTCCTTCTGTTTGTGGTCCAGAAGTAGAGGATCCCCAGACAAAATCCTTTGGAAATCTTAGCATACATTTACCTCTTTATCTACTCATTTTTCCCATTATACAGAAAAAACAAGGTAAAAACTAGTTACATTTTTTCCTTGTTTTTCTTCTGATTATAGTTTTTATTTCTTGCTGAGAATTTCAAGCGTTTCAAGCACGTTATCTGCATGAACTTCGATAGTATCACCAGTCGCTTTAATCTTAACTTCTACGATGCCATCGGCCGCTTTCTTCCCAACAGTGATACGGATTGGCAATCCAATCAAGTCGCTATCACTGAATTTGACTCCGACACGTTCGTTACGGTCATCTGTCAAGACTTCGTAACCAGCTCCCATCAAGCTTGCTTCAAGCTTTTCTGTCAAGGCTTGCGCTTCTTCATCCTTGACATTGACAGTAATCAAGTGCACATCAAATGGTGCCAATTCTTTAGGGAAGTTGATTCCCCAAGCATAACGGTATTCACCTTTTGGCGTTTTGTTAACAAAGAGGCGAGCGTGTTGCTCCATCACTGCTGAAAGGAGACGGCTGACACCAATACCATAACATCCCATGATAATTGGCACAGCACGACCATTTTCATCCAAAACATCTGCCCCCATGCTTGCCGAATAGCGAGTACCGAGTTTGAAGATGTGACCAATTTCGATACCACGCGCAAAGTTAAGGACACCTTGTCCGTCTGGAGAAATTTCACCCTCACGAACTTCACGGATATCCACATATTCTGCAGTAAAATCACGACCTGGGTTCACACCAGTCAAGTGGTAGCCATCTTCGTTAGCACCGACAACTGCATTGCGAACATCTTGCACTTTACGATCTGCAATAATTTTAATATTCTCTGGCAAAGCAACTGGGCCAAGTGAACCAAATCCTGCTTGAACAAGATTCGCCACTTCTTCTTCACTTGCAACGTCAAAGAAATCTGCTCCCAAGTGGTTTTTCAACTTAACTTCATTGAGTTGGTCATTTCCAACTAGAAGGGCTACAACAAGCTCACCATCTGCCATGTAGAAGAGGGTTTTAATTGTTTGTTCTTCTGGAACATTGAGGAAGGCTGCAACTTCATCGATTGATTTAACATCTGGCGTTGCAACACGAGTTACTTCTTCTTCAGCGACAACACGGTTGCTTGGTTTGTACTCGTTTGTTGCCATTTCCAAGTTAGCCGCATAGCTAGACTCACTTGAGTAAGCAATGGTATCCTCACCAGAAACCATCCATTTAAGCAATTCTGCCTTGATTTCTTCTTGCACTTCTGCAGGAATTTCATCAAATGAGGCAACTGACTTGTCCAAGACAACCCAGCGGTCAAGGTCTGTACGAGCAGGTGTAATGGCCATAAATTCTTGGCTATCCTTACCACCCATGGCTCCACCGTCACCAATGATAGCCTTGAAGTCTAAACCACTACGAGTGAAAATACGCTCATAAGCAGCCTTGTACTCATCGTAAACACTGTCCAAGCTATCATAGTTAGCGTGGAAACTGTAAGCATCCTTCATGATAAACTCACGTGTACGGAGAAGTCCATTACGTGGGCGTTTTTCATCACGATACTTAGGTTGGATTTGGTAAAGGTTAAGTGGCAATTGCTTGTAAGACTTAACAGAATCACGGACAATAGCTGTAAAGGTTTCTTCGTGAGTTGGACCTAGGATAAAGTCTGATTTTTCACGGTTTTTTAGTTTGTAAAGATCCTCACCATAAGTTTCGTAACGACCTGATTCGCGCCACAATTCTGCACTGAGAAGGGCAGGAGCCAACATCTCAACGGCACCAATCTTATCAAATTCTTGGCGCATGATATTTTTGGCTTTTTCAATCACACGGTTGGCAAGTGGTAAGTAAGAATAAACACCTGCTGAAACTTGGCGAACATAACCAGCTCGCAACATAAGAGCATGGCTAATAACTTGAGCATCGCTTGGCATTTCGCGAAGCGTTGGGATAGGCATTTTACTTTGTTTCATAATATTCCTCGGTTATCTAAAAAAGAGTCGCATGATGTCATTCCAGGTCACAGCGATCATCAAGACAACCATGATGACCACTCCGGCCAAGGTGACATAGGTTTCAATTTCTTGTTTCAATGGTTTGCGGCGAATGGCTTCCAGGATATTGAGCACAATCTTACCACCATCCAATGCTGGAATCGGAATAAGATTAAAAATCCCAATATTGATGGAAATCATTGCCAAGAAGTACAAGACATTCTCAATTCCATTTTTAGCAGCATCACTACTTGCCTTAAAGATGGCAACAGGTCCACCTAGCTTGTTCAAATCCGGTTGGAAAATCAGATTTTTCAGAGCTGATAGAATTCGTAGGGCCGAGTCAGCAGCAGTTGTAAAACCACCTACAAACATAGATACAAAATCTGATTTAATCCCCGGTTGAACACCTAGAAGGTAACGACCTTGACTTTCTTCCGGACTAACAGTGACTTGTTTGTCACTACCATTTTCAGAAATAGTCACATCCAAGGTCGGGGCCGTCTTATCTTTGGTTTCTGATTCCACGGCCTGAATCAAACTTTCCCAGTTGCTAACCTCATGTGAACCAATCTTGGTAATCTGTGCCGTTTCTGGTACTCCCACCTTAGCCAAGGCCCCTTGGGGCATAATATGGAACTGGTTGGTATCGACATCTCTGACACCACCCTGCATGAAGATTAAAATCCAGAAAACAACAACCCCTAAGATAAAGTTGTTCATAGGGCCTGCAAAATTAGTAATGAGTTTCCCCCAGATAGTCGCATTTTGATATTGAACATCTAAAGGTGCAATCCGAACCTCAGTACCATCTGCTTCCACAACCGTTGCATCGTGATCCACTGCAAATGTTTTTTCTTCTTCCAGAACCAAGCCCTTGATAAAGAGCTTGTCTTCAAAATCAAACTGGGTCACCTGCATAGGAAGAGCTGTTTGATCCAATTTTTTACCTGAAAGATTGATGCGCTTAACCTTACCATCATCAGCAAGAGTCAAACTGACAGGAGTTCCTGTCTTGATTTCAGTTGTATCATCACCCCAACCGGCCATGCGAACATAGCCACCCAGAGGCAAGATTCGAATGGTATAGGCCGTTCCATCCTTGCCAATGTGAGCAAAGATTTTGGGACCCATACCAATGGCAAATTCACGCACTAGAATCCCTGATTTCTTGGCAAAGTAGAAATGTCCGAACTCGTGCACCACTACAATAATCCCAAAAACCAGAATAAAGGTTAAAATTCCGAGCATAGTATTTCCTCCGTCTTTTGATTAAAAGAGTCCAAACAAGTGCATAATTGGAAATACAAGCAACATACTATCAAAACGATCCAAAACACCACCATGTCCAGGAATAAATTTCCCAGAATCCTTGACACCAAAGTGACGCTTGATCGAACTTTCTAGTAAATCACCAAATTGTCCAGCAATGCTAAAGAAAATAGCAAAGACTGACATCTTGTAAATTCCATACGGAAGAGCAACTGTACTGTCAAACATCATAAAGATGATAGTTACTAAAATAGCACCTAAAATACCACCCAAGGCACCCTCAAAGGTTTTATTTGGAGAAACTGTCGGAGCTAATTTTCGTTTACCATAGTTCATCCCAACAAGATAGGCACCACTGTCTGTCGCCCAGACGATGCACAAGGCCAATAGAGCCTTATCTAAACCTGCAACGCGAGCATCTAGTAAAGCATTAAAACCAAAGCCCACGTAGAAACTCATAGCAAGCGGGAAAACAGCATCCTCAATCGTATAAGACTTGCTAAAAACAGTCGTTCCTAACATAATTGAAATCAAAACACTGTAGGCAACCACATTCCCATCAACTGGCAAAAAAGTCAGGTAATTCTCCAAGGGAATGGTCAAGGCAAAGGTTGCAAAGAGGGTTAAGAGACCCTCCATCGTCATGGTCTCTAGACCTCTCATCTTCAAAAGTTCATGCATGGCTAGCATGGCTATGATTCCAATTGCTATCTGCAGCAAGAGTCCCCCAATCATTAAAATTGGTAGGAAAATAGCCAGGGCAATCCCTGCAAACAAGGTTCTTTTCTGTAAATCCTGTGTCATATTTCCTCCTAAACTCCTCCAAATCGGCGATGACGACGATTGTAGGCAAGAATGGCTTCCTGCAAGGCCATCTCGTCAAAATCAGGCCACAAGGTGTCCGTAAAATAGAGCTCACTATAGGCTCCCTGCCATGGAAGGAAATTGCTCAAACGCAATTCTCCACTGGTACGGATAATCAAGTCTGGGTCTCGTAACTCCTTAGGCAAATGCTGGGTGAAGAGATAGTTACCAATCAATTCCTCTGTGATGTCACCTGGGTTGATTTTGGCATCTAAAACATCCTGAGAAATCAACTTAAGAGCCTGTGTAATCTCAGCACGTCCACCATAGTTGAGGGCAAAATTAAGAATTAATCCTGTGTTGTTCTTAGTTAGTTCCTCAGCCTTGGTCAGAGCTTCAAAAGTTTGCTTAGGCAGGCGGTCTGTCTCCCCAATCATTTGAATCTTAACATTATTCGCATGCAATTCTGGGACATAATTATCATAAAACTCTACTGGCAAGTTCATGATAAACTTGACTTCCTGATCTGGACGGGTCCAGTTTTCTGTAGAAAAAGCATAGACCGTAATAACCTTAACGCCTAGTTTGTTGGCTGCCTTGGTCACAGTTTGCAATGCTTCCATGCCCGCCTTATGTCCGAAGACTCGCGGTTGCATACGTTTTTTAGCCCAACGGCCATTGCCATCCATGATGATGCCGATATGAGCAGGAACCTGTGTCGGAACCTCTACTTCCACAGCCCTATCTTTCTTAAAAAATCCAAACATGATCTTATTCCTATTCAAAAATCTATCGTTTCATTATACCATATTTCCCTATTTTCTTCTATCACTAAGCTATTTATACTCTTCGAAAATCTCTTCAAACCACGTCAGCTTCACCTTGCCGTACTCAAGTACAGCCTGCGGCTAGCT
>NZ_JVLX01000002.1:0-12248 GCF_001070815.1 Streptococcus pseudopneumoniae
AGCAACCTGCGGCTAGCTTCCTAGTTTGCTCTTTGATTTTCATTGAGTATCAATCTGTACCCACACAATTATCCTTTTTTTATCTTGTGATTCCTTCTAATCTGACTTAAAATGAAAAGGTAGCTACCAATACAAATGATGAGGATACAACAAATGACTGAAAATCGTTATGAATTAAATAAAAACTTGGCGCAGATGCTCAAAGGTGGGGTTATCATGGATGTTCAGAATCCTGAACAGGCTCGTATTGCAGAGGCTGCTGGTGCGGCAGCTGTTATGGCCTTGGAGCGGATTCCAGCTGATATTCGTGCAGCTGGTGGAGTTTCCCGTATGAGTGATCCAAAGATGATTAAAGAAATCCAAGAAGCGGTTAGTATTCCAGTAATGGCTAAGGTCAGAATCGGGCATTTTGTTGAGGCTCAGATTTTAGAGGCTATTGAGATTGACTATATCGATGAGAGTGAAGTTTTATCTCCAGCTGACGACCGTTTCCATGTGGACAAGAAAGAATTCCAAGTTCCTTTTGTTTGTGGAGCTAAGGACTTGGGTGAAGCCTTGCGTCGTATCGCTGAGGGAGCTTCCATGATTCGTACAAAAGGAGAACCGGGTACAGGGGATATCGTCCAAGCTGTTCGCCATATGCGAATGATGAATCAGGAAATTCGCCGCATTCAAAATCTACGTGAGGACGAGCTTTATGTTGCTGCCAAGGATTTGCAAGTCCCTGTAGAATTGGTTCAATACGTCCATGAACATGGGAAATTGCCAGTTGTAAACTTTGCTGCTGGAGGTGTTGCAACGCCAGCAGATGCTGCACTGATGATGCAATTAGGGGCAGAGGGTGTCTTTGTCGGTTCAGGTATTTTTAAGTCAGGAGATCCTGTTAAACGAGCGAGTGCCATTGTCAAAGCGGTAACTAATTTCCGAAATCCTCAAATCTTGGCTCAAATCTCTGAAGATTTAGGAGAAGCCATGGTTGGTATCAATGAAAATGAGATCCAAATCCTCATGGCTGAGCGAGGAAAATAGATGAAAATTGGAATATTAGCCTTGCAAGGTGCCTTTGCAGAACATGCAAAAGTGCTAGATCGATTAGGTGTCGAGAGTGTTGAAATCAGAAATTTAGAGGATTTTCAGCAAAATCAGAGTGACTTGTCGGGTTTGATATTACCTGGAGGTGAGTCTACAACCATGGGCAAGCTCTTACGTGACCAGGACATGTTGATTCCCATTCGAGAAGCCATTCTTTCTGGACTACCAGTTTTTGGAACCTGTGCAGGCTTAATTTTGCTGGCGAAGGAAATCACTTCTCAAGAAGAAAGTCATCTTGGAACTATGGATATGGTGGTCGAACGTAATGCCTATGGGCGCCAATTAGGAAGTTTCTACACGGAAGCAGAATGTAAGGGAGTCGGTCAGATTCCAATGACCTTTATTCGTGGTCCGATTATTAGTAGTGTTGGAAAAGGTGTAGAAATTCTAGCAACAGTTGATAATCAAATCGTTGCAGCGCAAGAAAAAAATATGCTGGTAACTTCTTTTCATCCAGAATTGACTGATGATGTGCGCTTGCACCAGTATTTTATTAATATGTGTAAAGAAAAAAGTTGAGATTGAATTTCTCAACTTTTTTACATGTAATAAACAATGGCGATGTATTGGAGTGCGGACGCAGCTAGGATAAAGAGATGCCAAATCATGTGGAAATAAGGTTTTTTCTTGGCATAAAATCCAGCTCCAACTGTATAAGAAAGTCCGCCAGTTACCATGAGGCTCCAAAAGATTGGTGTTGTTTGGCTGATAATGGCAGGAATGATAGTCAGAACCAACCAGCCCATAATCAGGTAAAGAGCAAGGCTGAATTTCTCATTAACCTTTTTAGCAAAGATTTTATAGAGAATACCAAAGATGGTCGTTCCCCACTGGATGGCAATAATCAGATAGCCAAACCAGTTATTCATCAAAGTCAAGACGACGGGCGTGTAAGAGCCAGCAATGGCAACATAAATCATCGAATGGTCAATAATTCTCAAGACGTATTTGTGGGTTGAACCATAGGCCATAGAGTGGTAAATGGTGGATGAGAGGAACATGAGAAAAAGGCTGATAACAAAAATGGAAATGCCGATAGATGATAAAAATCCGTGTGCTTCATAACTATAGGTGGATGAAATAGGCAGCAAGATGAGCATGATGACTGCACCTACGGCATGGGTCACGCTATTAGCAATCTCCTCTCCAAAACTAAGTTGTTTACTGAGTTTAAGACTAGTATTCATTGGATTACCTCCTCTTCAGTATGATGGATTAGGGCTAGAGTTTGATGATAGAGTTTAACCGTTTGACAGCTACTTTGGATAATAGGATTTTCTGGATCAATCCCATTGTTCATGTAGTTCACAAAAGCGTCGTATAGCTGGTCTGAGTTGGCTTGACTTTGGAGAGTATTAAGTGTCTGAGCTATTTCTTGAATAGAAAATACAGACTTGAGGGTTGTGATAGCAATTAAACGGGCAATCTGTTGGCGTTGGTATTTTTTCTTGTCAGGCTTTGTCAGATAACCATGTTTGACATAGTTATTGACCATGGATGCTGTTAGGCCCTTGTCTTTATCAGGAGAAATAGGGGCGCAGACCTGATTGACATAGAGTAAAACCTGATCCAGATAGAGATCAATGTTTGGAATTTCTTCCCATCTTGGGTAAGAAAAAGCAGTTTTCATTTCCAACTCCTTTTTATCTAGTTTTAATAACTAGATTATAAAATAATAAAAACAAATAGTCAAGTTTTAACTGCTTGTGAAAAGGATTAAATTATGCTATGATGGGAGAAACTAGTCAGAAATGAGGAGAAAAGATGGAGATTCGTTTAGCTTTTCCAAATGAAGTAGATGCCATTATGCAGGTGATTGAGGAAGCCAAGAAACGTTTAGCAGATGCTGGTAGTGACCAGTGGCAGAATGGCTATCCAAATACAGACATTATTATCGATGATATTATCTCAGGTCAAGCCTACGTAGCCTTGGAAGAAGGAGAACTACTAGCCTATGCTGCTGTGAGCAAGAGTCCAGAGGCAGCCTATGAAGCCATTTATGAAGGAAACTGGCAAGCTGGAGAGTCAGAGTACCTAGTCTTTCACCGTATTGCTGTGGCAGCAGATGTCCAGGGACAGGGAGTTGCTCAAACCTTCTTAGAGGGCTTGATTGAAGGTTTTGATTATCTTGATTTTCGTTCAGATACGCATGCTGAAAACAAGGCCATGCAACATATTTTTGAAAAACTCGGTTTTAAACAGGTCGGTAAGGTGCCAGTAGATGGGGAACGCTTGGCCTATCAAAAATTAAAGAAATAATGCAAAAGAAGTATGCAAAAAGGCTCTACATTTCGCCAATAGGAACCTTGTCCGTGGTTGCTGACGAGCAATATCTGTATGGAATTTGGGTGCAGGAGCAGAAGCATTTTGAGAGAGGGCTAGGAGATGAGCCGATAGAAGCAGTTGTTAGTCATCCCATTTTAGACCCAGTTATTGCTTGCTTAGATGATTACTTTAAAGGCAAGTCTCAGGATTTATCCAACTTGCCCTTGGCTCCAATCGGAACGGATTTTGAAAAGGGAGTTTGGTCCTATTTACAGGAAATTCCTTATGGTCAGACAGTGACCTATGGACAAATAGCCCAAGACCTGCAAGTGGCTTCTGCTCAAGCAATTGGCGGAGCGGTAGGACGCAATCCTTGGTCCATCCTAGTACCCTGTCATCGTGTGCTAGGAGCAGGCAAGCGTCTGACAGGTTATGCTGCAGGAGTGGAAAAGAAAGCTTGGCTCTTGGAGCATGAAGACGCAGATTTTAAAGATATAAAATAGAAAGTGAAAGACATGTTAGAATTTATCGAATATCCAAAATGTTCAACTTGTAAAAAAGCAAAACAAGAATTAAACCAACTCGGTGTGGACTATAAAGCAGTCCACATCGTCGAAGAAACACCTAGCCAAGAAGTCATTTTAAACTGGTTAGAGACCTCAGGTTTCGAATTGAAGCAATTTTTCAACACCAGTGGAATCAAATACCGTGAATTAGGATTGAAAGATAAGGTAGGAAGTTTATCGAACCAAGAAGCGGCTGAGTTGCTAGCAAGTGACGGTATGTTGTTAAAACGGCCCATTTTAGTAGAAAATGGAACTGTTAAGCAAATCGGTTATCGAAAACCTTATGAAGAATTGGGATTGAAATAGTTTTTATCTATCTCTTTGATAGATAAAATATATAACCTCCCTGTTTCAAAGTATGATAAACTAGTAGGTAGACAAAGTCTGTATCTGACCGTAGCAAATAATTTCATTGACGGCAGAAGTATGGTAGAATGAATCATTATCAGGAGAGGATGTTTTTATGAATGTTACAACGATTTTAGCATCAGATTGGTACCAAAACTTGATGCAATTGATTCCGGATGGCAAGCTTTTTAGCCTGCGTTCGGTCTTTGATGGAATTCCGAGAATTGTCCAACAACTTCCAACAACGATTATGTTGACAATTGGTGGTGCCCTTTTTGGCTTGGTTTTGGCACTTCTTTTTGCCATTGTGAAAATCAATCGTGTCAAAATTTTATATCCCTTGCAGGCCTTCTTTGTTAGTTTCTTAAAAGGGACACCGATTTTGGTGCAACTCATGTTGACCTACTACGGAATTCCTTTGGCTTTGAAAGCTCTCAATCAGCAATGGGGAACTGGTTTCAATATCAATGCGATTCCAGCCGCTGCTTTTGCGATTGTCGCCTTTGCTTTCAATGAAGCAGCTTATGCGAGTGAAACCATTCGTGCAGCCATTCTCTCAGTCAATCCTGGTGAGATTGAGGCGGCACGCAGTTTGGGTATGACCCGAGCGCAAGTTTACCGTCGTGTGATTATTCCCAATGCGGCGGTGGTAGCGACACCAACCTTGATCAATTCCCTAATCGGCTTGACCAAGGGAACGTCCCTAGCCTTTAGTGCAGGAGTTGTGGAAGTCTTTGCCCAAGCTCAGATTTTGGGTGGAGCCGATTATCGCTATTTTGAACGTTTTATCTCCGTTGCCCTTGTTTATTGGGTGGTTAATATTGGAATTGAAAGTCTCGGTCGTTTCATCGAGAGAAAAATGGCTATTTCTGCACCTGATACAGTGCAAACAGATGTGAAAGGAGATCTTCGTTAATGATTAAGATTTCGAATTTAAGTAAATCATTTTCAGGACAGACTGTCTTGGATCATCTGGACTTGGATATCCAAAAAGGAGAAGTCGTAGCCTTGATTGGTTCTTCAGGAGCTGGAAAATCAACCTTTCTACGCAGTCTCAATTATCTTGAAACGCCTGACAGTGGCTCTATTCAGATTGATGATTTCTCAGTTGATTTTTCTAAAATCACTCAAGAAGAAATCCTTGCCCTACGCCGTAAGCTGTCAATGGTTTTCCAACAGTTTAATTTGTTTGAACGCCGCACAGCACTTGATAATGTGAAAGAAGGCTTAGTTGTTGTCAAGAAATTATCTGACCAAGAAGCGACTAAGATTGCCAAGGAAGAGTTGGCTAAGGTTGGGCTTTCTGATCGTGAGAATCATTACCCTCGTCATTTATCAGGTGGACAGAAGCAACGGGTTGCCCTAGCGCGTGCACTTGCGATGAAACCGGATGTCTTGCTCTTAGATGAACCAACTTCAGCCCTTGACCCAGAATTGGTTGGTGAAGTAGAAAAATCTATTGCAGATGCTGCTAAGTCAGGTCAAACCATGATTTTGGTTAGTCATGATATGTCCTTTGTAGCCCAAGTGGCTGATAAGATTCTCTTCCTAGATAAGGGGAAAATCATTGAGTCTGGAACTCCGGATGAGATTATCCACCATCCTAAAGAAGAGCGGACAAAAGAATTCTTCGCTAGTTACAAACGGACTTATATTTGATATAATAGATAAAGAAAAACTCAGTTAGCTGGACTAGCTGAGTTTACTCTTTAAAAAAGATAGAAATGAGAGAAATCATGCTACTGCAACTATTTTCTTTATATTTCGAGAGTTTGATCTTGACCACCATCCTCGTCCTGATTTTTTTAGGGATTTGGATTGGACTGAGAGCCATGTCGGGAGTTGATAAGACTGCCAAGGCTCGCCAAGCCCATCTCTATGATATGATTATGATTGGGGTCTTGGTTGTTCCAGTATTATCCTTTGCGGTTATGAGTTTAATTCTTGTTTTCAAGGCATAATCCTTGCGTAATTGACAAGAAAGAGTTAGAATAAAGATAGTTACAACAAGAAAGAAGGAAACTATATGTACGATACTATTATTATCGGTGCTGGACCTGCAGGGATGACTGCGGCCTTGTATGCTGCTCGAAGCAATCTGAAAGTTGCTCTTATTGAAGGTGGTCTGCCAGGTGGTCAGATGAATAATACATCTGATATTGAAAATTACCCAGGATACGCTAATATTAGTGGGCCAGAATTGGCAGAAAAGATGTTTGAACCGCTTGAAAATCTTGGTGTTGAGCAAATTTATGGCCATGTTGAAAATGTTGAAGACCATGGTGATTTTAAGAAAGTGATTACTGACGACCAAACATATGAAACTCGTACCGTTATCGTAGCGACTGGCTCTAAACACCGTCCTTTGGGAGTACCTGGAGAAGAAGAACTGAACAGTCGTGGAGTTTCTTACTGTGCCGTGTGTGATGGTGCTTTCTTCCGTGACCAAGATTTGTTGGTAGTCGGTGGTGGAGATTCAGCTGTTGAAGAAGCCCTCTTCTTGACTCGTTTTGCTAAGACTGTGACCATTGTTCACCGTCGTGACCAACTTCGTGCTCAAAAGGTTTTACAAGACCGCGCCTTTGCGAATGAGAAAATCAGTTTTATCTGGGATTCTGTAGTGAAGGAAATTAAGGGCGAAAACCGAGTAGAATCTGTCGTATTTGAAAATGTGAAAACAGGTCAAGTGACAGAACAAGCCTTCGGTGGCGTCTTTATCTATGTTGGTTTGGATCCTGTTAGCGATTTTGTTAAAGAATTGAATATCCAAGATCAGGCAGGCTGGATTGTGACAGATAATCACATGAAAACTGCAGTTGACGGTATTTTTGCAGTTGGAGATGTTCGCTTGAAAGACCTTCGCCAAGTAACAACAGCAGTTGGAGATGGAGCTATCGCTGGTCAAGAAGCCTACAAGTTTATCACCGAACATAGTTAATCATAAAAAAGTTTCCAATCAGATGACTGGAAACTTTTTTTATAGTCTATTTCGAAAAACTTCGTACATGAGAATGGCTGCAGCAACACTGGCATTAAGGCTTTGAACATGTCCATTCATAGGAATGGTAATCATTTCATCTACCTGTTTTTTGATGTTGCTAGAGATGCCTTTTCCTTCATTTCCGATAATGAGGGCAATTTTCCCTTTTGTATTCCACTTATGGCAAGGAGTACCGTTCATATCTGTTCCAAAGGTCCAGAAGCCTTCATCCTTGAGTTTGTCCAGAGTTTGGCTTAGATTGGTCACTCGGGCGATTGGAACATGCTCAATAGCACCTGTGGCTGTTTTTGCAACGACAGGAGTTACTCCGACAGCACGGTGCTTGGGAATGATGACTCCGGAAACATTGGTTGCATCAGCGGTTCTTAAGATGGAGCCTAAGTTGTGAGGATCAGTTAACCCGTCCAGGATTAATAGCAAAGGATTTTCTTCTTGACGTGTTTTGGCAAGGATGTGATCCAGCTCACTATAGGCAAATTCGGACACTCGTAGAACAAAACCTTGGTGAACAGCACCTTCAGTCATCTCAGAGAGGGATTTTTTTGAGGTCCAAGAAATGGATACCTTCTTTTCTGTAGCCAGCTCCTTGACTTTCTCAACATTCTTACCTCGGAGATCTTCTTGGAGGTAGAGTTTGTTGCCGGTATTTGCAAGTAGGGCTTCGGTAACGGCGTGGACGCCATAGACAATATCATTTGTTTTCATGCCTCTATTATAACACAAAACCCCGTCTTGCAACGGGATTTTCTTTATTCTAGAATTAGTAAACCATCTTTAACTGCAAATGGGTCTTTTTCATTGATACGATCGTAAAACATGATTCCGTTAATGTGGTCAATTTCATGCTGAACAACGATGGAGTTATAGCCTTTAAGTTTGATGCGGTGTTTTTCGCCATCCTTGTCAAAGTAGTCAACAGTAACGCGAGCATGGCGAACTACATAACCAGGCACATTACGGTCAACAGATAGGCAACCTTCTCCTTCGCCAAGAGCAGCGTCTTGAACAGAGTGAGAGACGATTTTTGGATTGTACATAATGGCTTGTAAGTCGTAGGCTTCCTGCGGAGTTTCACCTTCTTCAACAATGTTTGGTACCAAAACAGCGATAATACGTTTTGAGATATCTAATTGAGGAGCAGCAAGTCCAACACCACCTCGGAGCCCCATCTTTTCAGCCATGACAGGATCTTGGGAATGTTTGAGGAATTGCATCATCTTTTCACCGAGAATGATTTCCTGGTCAGACAAGGGGAAAGTGACTTCCTCAGCAACCGCGCGTAGAGTTGGATTTCCCTCGCGGATAATATCTTTCATATCAATTAAGTGAGCAGCTTTTGTAATACGTTCTATTGCAGACATTTTCTCTCCTTTCATTACCTCTACATGATATCACAAAATGACAAGGATTGAAAGTATTACAGCCTTTAGGATTTATAGAAAATAGATAGGAAGTTCAATTCAATTGTGAAAGAAATACTTATCTGTGATATAATAAAAAGAAAAGGCTTGCATTAGAAAGTAGGGAGAATGAAGATGCAAAGAAGACAAGATAGACATAAACGTGGACCAGTTTTTCATTTTGTGAGAGGCTTTGTAAACTTTTTTAGGAGTTATCGCAAGTGGAGCAATAAGGGATTTGTGGCGATACTCTTGCTAGCAGTTGCTTTATCAATGGGCTTGGTCTTGTTGTTTGAAAGCTTCCAAGGAATCCCCTTAACCAGTCAAAAAAAGGATGCCATTTCTCAAGAAGCAAATAAGACCAATCAAAATACTAAAGATCAGGAAGAGGAAAAAACTGCTAGAATTATGGCCAATGGGGACCTCCTTTATCATATTCCTATTTATCGTTCGGCTTTAAAAGAAGATGGGACCTATGATTTTCATGAGAATTTTGATTATGTGAAACCATGGCTCAAACAAGCAGACCTAATTATAGGTGATTTTGAAGGTACTGTGAACAAGGACCACTATTTGGCAGGTTATCCCCTATTTAATGCACCTGGTGAAGTTATGGATGCCATCAAGGATGCCGGTTATCAAGTGCTAGACTTGGCGCATAACCATATCCTAGATTCACAAATAGAAGGTGTGGTTTCAACAGCAGATGCTATTGAGAAGGCAGGAATGACACCTATTGGAGTGTATACGCATGAGTCACGTGATCAAGCTCCACTGGTTATCAAGGAAGTGAACGGCATCAAGGTTGCACTTTTAGCCTATTCTTATGGTTTTAATGGAATTGAGCAAAGTATTTCTCAAGAAGACTATAACCGCTATCTTTCAGACCTAAATGAAGACAAGATGAAGGCTGAAATTGAACGAGCAGAGAAGGAAGCAGATATCACCATTATCATGCCTCAGATGGGTGTGGAGTATCGCTTGGAACCAACTGAAGAACAAAAGGCTCTTTATCACAAGATGATCGATTGGGGAGCGGATATTATCTTTGGAGGGCACCCTCACGTAGTTGAACCATCTGAAACGGTTGAAAAAGATGGGGACAAGAAACTCATTATCTATTCAATGGGGAACTTCATTTCCAATCAACGAATTGAAACCATGCAAGATGAAGAGAATGCTAAGTGGACAGAGCGCGGCGTGCTCATGGATGTGACTATTAAGAAAAAAGCCGGTAAGACGACAATCGAAACTGCAAAAGCGCATCCTTCTTGGGTAAACCGTACACCAAAAGGAACCTATTCTCCAGAAGGTTATCCACTCTTCCTTTACCAAACCTATATCTTAGAAGATTTTATCGAGGGTGGTAGTCATCGTGACCAGTTAGATGAAGCGACTAAGGAACGAATTGATACAGCCTATAAAGAAATGAACGAACATGTGGGATTGAAGTGGGATTAGCTTGAATCCAGAGGGAAGTAAATGACGATTAAGGTAATTGCAACAGATATGGACGGGACCTTGCTGGATGCTAGAGGCCAGCTTGATCTCCCACGCTTGGAAAAGATTTTAGATCAGTTGGATCAAAGGGGTATTCGTTTTGTCATTGCGACTGGGAATGAAATTCACCGTATGAGACAACTGCTGGAGCACTTGGTCGATCGAGTGGTTTTGGTTGTTGCCAATGGAGCTCGTATTTTTGAAAACAATGAACTGCTTCAGGCTCAGACTTGGGATGATGCCATTGTCGATAAGGCTTTGACTCATTTCCAGGGTCGAGCGTGTCAGGACCAGTTTGTTGTGACGGCTATGAAGGGTGGTTTCGTCAAAGAAGGTACGATTTTTACAGATCTTGAAAGTTTTATGACTCCAGAAATGATTGAAAAATTCTACCAACAGATGCATTTTGTGGATGAATTAACCTCTGACCTCTTTGGTGGTGTGCTCAAGATGAGTATGGTTGTTGGTGAGGAACGTTTGAATTCAGTCTTGGTAGAGATTAATGACCTCTTTGATGGCCATGTCAGGGCTGTATCGAGTGGCTATGGTTGTATTGATATCCTCCAAGCTGGGATTCATAAAGCATGGGGCTTGGAAGAATTACTCAAGCATTGGGACTTGAATCCCCAACAAATTATGGCTTTTGGTGACAGTGAAAATGATGTTGAAATGCTTGAAATGGCTGGAATTGCCTATGCAATGGAAAATGCTGATGAGAAAGCCAAATCTGTGGCGACTGCTCTAGCACCAGCTAACAGCCAAGGAGGAGTTTACCAAGTCTTGGAAAATTGGTTAGAAAAAGGAGAATGAAGTGGCAGTACAGTTATTAGAAAATTGGTTACTAAAGGAACAAGAAAAAATCCAAACCAAGTATCGTCACTTAAATCAAGTTTCTGTTCTAGAGCCAGACATTCTTTTTATTGGGGATTCCATTGTCGAATATTATCCTCTGCAGGAACTATTTGGAACTGCAAAGACGATTGTCAATCGAGGCATTCGAGGTTATCAGACAGGGCTGTTATTAGAGAATCTGGATGCGCATCTGTACGGTGGGGCGGTAGATAAAATTGTCCTTTTAATTGGGACGAACGATATCGGAAAAGATGTGCCTGTGAATGAGGCTCTCAATAATCTCGAAGCTATCATACAGTCTATTGCTCGCGATTATCCATTGACTGAGATTAAATTGCTTTCCATTTTGCCAGTCAATGAGGGAGAGGAGTACAAGCAGACAGTCTATATCCGCACGAATGAAAAAATTCAGAAATGTAATCAAGCCTATCAAGAGCTTGCTTCTGCCTATATGCAGGTAGAATTTGTGCCAATTTTTGATAGTTTGACTGACCAAGCAGGTCAACTCAAAAAAGAGTATACTACTGACGGACTGCACCTCAGTATTGCTGGTTATCAGGTTTTGACAAAAGCCTTGAAAGACTATCTTTTGTAGTTAGTTGATTTCCTTTTTGCATTTTTGTGTTAGATAAGGTATAATGGTTTTATTGTCTTTTGGGGTCGTTACGGATTCGACAGGCATTATGAGGCATATTTTGCGACTCGTGTGGCGACGTAAACGCTCAGTTAAATATAACTGCAAAAAATAACACTTCTTACGCTCTAGCTGCCTAAAAACCAGCAGGCGTGACCCGATTTGGATTGCTCGTGTTCAATGACAGGTCTTATTATTAGCGAGATACGATCAAACTTTGTCTAGCGGCTTGATAAGAGATTGATAGGCTCGCAGTTCCTAGGCTTGAGTTATGTGTCGAGGAGCTGTTAAAACAATACATAACCTATGGTTGTAGACAAATATGTTAGCAGATGTTTGGACGTGGGTTCGACTCCCACCGGCTCCATTATTCTTTTGCATTCCTTTCTAAAACGTTGTACTTACAGCGTTTTTTATTTTGTTCTTTGGTATTCCTTGGTATTCTTTTTTACAAAAAGGATACAATTTTCAGTTGTATCCTAAATATTAAAGCAAGTCCTGAATTTTCTTAAGTTTTTATCATATTTTCTGTTATAATTAAGGTGCCTTAAGAAAAATAATGAAAAAACTAAATGTTTTTCATATAGTTT
>NZ_JVLX01000021.1:0-41043 GCF_001070815.1 Streptococcus pseudopneumoniae
TTCTCTACGCCTCCTCAACTGCGCAAAAAAAGAGAGGACATGCCTCTCTCAGGGGTTATAATTCCGCAATTTGATTTAAGTTTACTTCTGCAACTGTGTCATTACCAAACATAGAGATAATCATTTTTACTTTATTGTTATCAATCTCTGTAATCTTACCAGTATAATCTGCAAAAGCACCATCAATAATACGTACAGTTTGACCAACTTCGACATCAATATCAAACTCTTGTACAGTTTGTCCCATAGAAACCAAGATATCACGGATTTCTTGTTCCAATAATGGAGTTGGTTTTGATCTATTTCCGTGAGATCCGACGAAGCCTGTAACGTTTGGTGTGTTTCGAACAACAAACCAAGCTTCATCTGTCATGACCATTTCTACAAGAACATAACCTGGAAAGCGATTTTCTTCTACTTCTTTTCTCTTTCCATTTTTTTCAACTTGCACTGTTTGTGTTGGAATTTCAACACGTAAAATATTATCCAACATATTGTAGGTTTGTGCACGTTGTAATAGATTTTCTTTTACCTTATTTTCATAACCAGAATAAGTTTGTAAGACAAACCATCCTTTATCAAAACTATCCATGATACTTCCTTTCATAATAGAAGACTTTTAGCGGGAATAACTCCACAGTTCTTCTAAAAAATGTTAATAAATCGAATCAAACCTGAAACAATCAACTGGTCAAAAATATAAATAATCACAACAAAGAAAGCAGTGTATTCCATGATAGAACGAAAATCTCTCCAGCTTTCCTTGCGAGTTGGCCATGTTGTGTCTTTAAGAAGTCTAAAAATATCTCCAATAAAACGCATCGCTCTCTCCTATCTCGTTTCTCTGTGTGTAGTATACTTACCACAATGTTTACAAAATTTATTTACTTCTAGTCGTGTTGGCTTGGGGTTTCCACTGATCTTGATTGAATAGTTTCTAGAACCACAAACCGCACAAGCTAGGCTTGCTTTTTTTAGTGCCATAACGCCTCCATCTTATCTATTATAACAAGAAAGCTAGGCTTTGACAAGCATCTTAACGAAATAGATTGACTACCGAATCCCATATTGTTTGTGCTTTTTCCTTAATTTTAGCATCTGATATAGCACGACTCGCCTCATCTACCAGATTTTGTGCACGACTTCTAATATCAGAAATGGTATCATCCGTCTGATTGGTTTCGTTACTCTGTACTTGATTACTTGTATTGGCTGGTGCAATTCCATTTTGCTTATAAGCATTTTCAACTGTAAAGGTACTTCCTGGCGTATAAGGTAAAATTGTATTTGCAATGTTTCTAAAGACATGGGCTGCACCGTTTGAAGTAGATCCTGCTAGATAGTGGCTTTCATCAGTGGTAGGGAAACCAAGCCAGTGACTAATCACCACATCCGGAGTATAACCAATTACCCACTGGTCACTTGTATATACCGGATTAAAAACTGCTTCAGTTGTACCAGTTTTTCCAGCCATAACATAATCTGCAGGTGATGAACTAATACCTGTTCCGTTTGTGAATGTCCCCAACATCATACTGGTCATCTTGTCAGCTACAGACTTATCGATCACCCGCTTTTGTGAATTCTTATGGCTTGCAATAACTTGTCCACTAGCATTTTCAATTCTACTAATAAAATGAGCTTCCGGCATTAAACCTTCATTTGCAAAGGCAGCATATGCTTGAGCCATTTGAAGAGGATTGGTTTCGACACCGCTTCCCAAAGCAACACCAAGAACACGGTCGACTTTTTCCATGTTGAGTCCGAATTTTTCTCCGGCCTCAAAAGCCTTGTCAACACCCAAGTCATTAACAGTGGCAACAGCAGGTAGATTAAGCGATTCTGCCAAGGCTTGATACATAGGAACTTCTCGACTCGTTTTGATTCCTGCATAGTTATCAACCTTATAGCTGTCATACTGCATGGTATGGTTATCCAACTGCTTATTCAAGGCCCAACCTGCTTCAACTGCTGGCGTATAAACAACTAAAGGCTTAATTGTAGAACCAGGACTACGTTTTGATTGGGTTGCATAGTTGAAATTCCGGAATCCAGTTTTATCATTGTCAGCAACTTGACCAACAACTCCACGAACTCCCCCTGTTTTCGGTTCGAGAGCTACACTTCCTGATTGAGCAAACGTTCCATCCTCTGCCCTCGGAAATAGTGAGGTATTTTCATAAACAACCTGCATATTTGCTTGGTAGTTTTGGTCCAGCTCTGTGTAAATGCGATAGCCATTGTTGACAATCTCTTCCTCTGTTAGATTATACTTGGAAACAGCTTCATTAACCACCGCATCAAAATAAGAAGGATAGCGGTAATCTGATATTTTTCCTTCATACTTATCTTGTAATCGCGAAGCCATATCAATTCCTGCAGCTTCGGTTTCTTGATTTTTATCAATATAACCCGCTGCAACCATATTTTGTAAAACAGTATCTCGACGATTAGTCGAATCTTCTAAGGAATTCAAGGGATTATACAGTTCCGGTCCTTTGAGCATCCCTGCCAGAGTCGCAGCTTGATCCAGACTCACTTCTGATGCTGAAACTCCAAAGTATTTCTTACTCGCATCTTCTACACCCCATACACCATTTCCAAAATAAGCGTTGTTAAGGTACATGGTTAAAATTTGATCCTTACTATATTTTTTTGTTAATTCTAAGGCAAGGAAAAATTCTTTCGCTTTTCTCTCAACAGTTTGATCCTGCGACAAATAGGCGTTTTTAGCCAGCTGTTGGGTAATGGTAGAGCCACCACCTGAACGTCCAGCAGTGACAATAGCCAAGAAGAAACGACCATAGTTAATCCCGTCATTTTTATAGAAAGAACGGTCTTCTGTCGCAATAACGGCATTCTGCAAATTTTTACTGATATCAGTCAATTCAACATAAGTTCCTTTTTGACCAGACAAGGCACCAGCCTCTTTTTCTTCACGGTCAAAAATGATAGTCCGAGTTTTCAAGGCGTTTTGCAAATCGTTAACATTGGTTGACTTAGCTACAGCAAACAAATAGGTTCCAACTAGCAAGCCTGCACTCAAACCTAGTATAAGGACAATCTTTGTTAGATGATAGCGACGCCAGAATTTTCGAATTGGACCTACTTGGGCTAATTTTTTTCGATCACTACGAGAGCGACGTAAGCTAGTAGAATCAGAGTCCTCTAGTTCACTTGTTTCTTTTTTAAAAAGAGAAAGAAATTTCTCAAATAATTTATCTAATTTCATGCGTTTATTTTATCATCTTCATCATAGGAAGACAAGAATTTAGCTATTTCCTATCCAAATAGGGCTTTTTTTGTTACAATATCTGTATGAAATTCACTTTTACTTTACCCGCCTCTCTACCTCAAATGACGGTGAAGCAATTACTTGAGGAACAACTCCTCATCCCTAGAAAAATCCGGCATTTTTTGAGAATCAAGAAACACATTTTGATTAATCAGCGAGAAGTTCGCTGGAACGAGGTGGTGAATCCTGGAGATATTTGCCAGTTAACTTTTGACAAGGAAGATTATCCCGAAAAAGAAATCCCTTGGGGCAACCCAAACCTCGTTCAAGAGGTTTATCAAGATCAACACTTGATTATTGTCAACAAACCAGAGGGGATGAAAACGCATGGTAATCAGCCAAACGAAATCGCCCTTCTTAACCATGTCAGTGCCTATGTTGGCCAAACCTGCTATGTCGTTCATCGTCTAGACATGGAAACCAGTGGCTTGGTTCTCTTTGCCAAAAATCCTTTTATCCTGCCCATTCTCAATCGCTTATTGGAGAAAAAAGAGATTTCTAGGGAATATTGGGCACAGGTCGACGGACATATCAACAGCAAAGAACTTGTTTTCAAAGACAAAATCGGACGTGATCGCCATGACCGCAGAAAACGAATAGTTGATACAAAAAATGGGCAATATGCTGAAACGCATGTAAGCAGATTAAAGCAATTCCCAAACAAAACTTCCTTGGTTCGTTGCAAACTAAAGACCGGGCGAACCCATCAGATTCGTGTGCACCTTTCGCATCATAATTTCCCTATTTTAGGTGACCCTCTCTATAATAGTAAATCAAAAACAAGTCGGCTTATGCTCCACGCCTTCCGACTGTCCTTTACCCATCCGCTTACTCTAGAGAAATTAAGCTTCACTGTCCTATCAGATACTTTTGAAAAAGAATTAAAAAAGAATGGATGATTGTGTCATCCATTTTTCCATATAAGAAAAGCAAGACCAAAGGCCTTGCTTTTCTATCGACTCATGAATTATTTAGCGATTTTTGCGAAGTATTCAAGAGTACGAACAAGTTGTGCAGTGTATGACATTTCGTTGTCGTACCATGATACAACTTTAACCAATTGTTTACCGTCAACGTCAAGAACTTTAGTTTGAGTTGCGTCAAACAATGAACCGTAAGACATACCTACGATATCTGAAGATACGATTGGATCTTCTGTGTAACCGTATGATTCGTTTGAAGCTGCTTTCATAGCTGCGTTCACTTCATCAACAGTAACGTTCTTTTCAAGAACTGCTACCAATTCAGTAACTGATCCAGTTGGAGTTGGAACGCGTTGTGCAGATCCGTCAAGTTTACCGTTCAATTCTGGGATTACAAGACCGATAGCTTTTGCAGCACCAGTTGAGTTAGGAACGATGTTTGCAGCACCAGCGCGAGCACGGCGAAGGTCACCACCACGGTGTGGTCCGTCAAGGATCATTTGGTCACCAGTGTAAGCGTGGATAGTAGTCATCAATCCTTCTACAACACCAAAGTTATCTTGAAGAGCTTTAGCCATTGGAGCCAAGCAGTTTGTAGTACATGAAGCACCTGAGATAACTGTTTCAGTACCGTCAAGAACGTCGTGGTTAGTGTTGAATACAACTGTTTTAACGTCGTTTCCACCAGGAGCAGTGATAACAACTTTTTTAGCTCCACCAGCGTGCAAGTGTTTTTCAGCAGCTGCTTTCTTAGCAAAGAAACCAGTAGCTTCAAGAACGATTTCTACACCGTCGTTAGCCCAGTCGATTTGTTCTGGATCACGTTCAGCAGAAACTTTGATGAATTTACCGTTAACTTCAAATCCACCTTCTCTAACTTCAACAGTACCGTCGAAACGACCTTGAGTTGTGTCGTATTTCAACAAGTGTGCAAGCATAACTGGATCTGTAAGGTCGTTGATACGAGTAACTTCAACACCTTCTACGTTTTGGATACGACGGAAAGCAAGACGACCGATACGTCCGAAACCGTTAATACCAACTTTAACTACCATTAGTGATTTCCTCCTTATGAAAATCATGAAATTTTTATTGTGAAAAGAGTAACTTGAATCACTACAAATCACCTTTCAACAAATCTATTATATAACTATTTAAGTTTAATTGCAAGTACGGGCATTGTTTTTCTATGTTAGTTTCTTTTCAAGACTATAAATCAAGGAATCCCTTACTATTCATATCGTAGCGATTCTACAGGATCCATTTTACTAATTTTACGCGCCGGGAAGTAAGCTGATACATAACCAAGTAATAGAGCGAAAGCTAGAGTTCCTAAAATAGATAACAAATTTAATTCAAAAACCTTAGTGATGGATGGGTAAAAGTGACTTACAATCGCATTCGCCAAACTTCCCACCCCTTGTGCTACCAAAAAGGCCAATAGCAAGGCGATTCCTACAATCCAGATAGCCTCGTAAATAAAAATCCCTTTGACATCACGATTCTGATAACCAACTGCCTTCATGACACCTATTTCCTTAGAACGCTGCATGATATTGATGTAAATAATGATACCAATCATGACCGCTGCTACCACAATAGCTTGTGATGAAAGTACAATCAATAATCCCTGAATGACACGAATAAAGGTAATCACAATATCAAGAACCTTCTGTTGAGAAAGCACAGTATACTTCTTATTTTTCTGTAGTTCTTCTGTTACCACTTTTGTCTGTGATGGATCTTTGAGTTCCAAGATAAAATAAGATACAGCTTTTGTAAATCCAGCTTCTTTCAAAATCGTTTCCATTTGATGAGCCGACATGAAACTGTTGCTGTCCTCCATGTCATCTTCATCATTGATTACACGTACAATCTTCGTTTGAAATTGAGCAATTTTGCTAGCTTCGGCAGCATTTTCCACAATGCTGGCTGAGACTGGTTTGCCAATAAGATCAGCAGCTGTCAGATTTTTCCCTGTCTGCTCATTCCAATTTTTTAGTAAACTGCTTGGAATCGTCAAGCCCTGTTCATTTGTATCAGTATAGAGGGATCCAGCCAACACTTTGTCCGTCTCATTACTACTAACAGAGATACTTGTATCCTCATAGAGACTCACTACTTGAGCATAAGAAGGCATCGTTTGACTCAGATCCATTTCTTGCCCATCTATAGTAATATTTGACATGGTCATCCCAAAAGGACTCTCCAAATATTTAATAGCTTCTTTCCCAACTGTATCCGTGATATAGTTCTTATCATCTTGGTTCAAAAAGCCTCGTCCAACATTTTTTGTGTTTAAAGCAATCTGAACTTGAGAAGGGATTTGACCTCCATTCGTATTTTCATCAATCATCGAAATCAATGCATTTCCCAAGCCGAAAGAAATTAAGACTCCTACAAAACCGATTGAGGTTGCTAGCGCAATCAATAAGTTACGCCACTTTCTTTCCATAAAGTTATTTAAAGAAAGTTTGAATTTATTTTTCAATGATAATCCTTTATTTTTTGACTTCTTCAACGACTTCACCATCCTTCATTTTGATAATCACGTCTGCATATTCAGCAACCTCTGGATTATGGGTTACAATCAGTACTGTTTTCCCTGTTTGGGCTAAATTTTTGAATACTTCCAATACCATTTCTTGGGATTGAGAATCCAGCGAACCCGTTGGCTCATCTGCTACAATCATATCAGGCTGATTTACCAGTGCACGCGCGATTGCTACACGTTGCTTTTGCCCGCCAGAAAGCTGTTTAACATTTTTAGCCATAAAAGGCTCCATGCCCAAGTTACTTAATTGCTCCTTTGCAATCATTGTCATCTCCCTGTCAGATAAATCTTTGACATAGAGAGGTAGCTTGACATTGTCCAAGACAGACTGATGAGGAATGAGGTTAAAGTTTTGAAACACAAATCCAATCTTATCTTTACGAAATTGAGTTAGTTCAATCTCTGATAAGTCACGGAGGGATTCCCCTTTAAATTCTAAAACTCCTTCATATTGTCTATCTAGACCACTGATAATGTTTAGCAAGCTAGTTTTGCCACAGCCTGATGGACCGTAAATCGCTGTAATTTTACCTTTTGCAATCTGCAGGTTAATATTCTTTAAAGCCTGTTCTTGATGTTTACCGTCCAAAGTGTAAAACTTTGAAATATTTTTAATGGATAAAATAGACATTCTTTCCCCCTTGTTTAAAACTGTTATCGTCATACACCATACTGATAGAAAATCCTTCAAGCTACATCAGCACTGATTTCCCCTATGGGCCTACTACTTAGAGTTTTCTCTCTATTGCCTAGTTTGCTTCTGGATGTATATCAAGTAAAATTCATTGTAACAAAAAAGCGGCATTCCCTCAATGACAGAAATGTCACTCCTATAAACTCTTTAACGATATCTTTCTAGATCCTCGGCCCATTCATTATCTAAACTAACGAGTAACTTCCCATTGCCAAACATCCTTGCCATCATTTTTGCTTCTTCATACTTTTGTTTGGCTGTATCATAATCCATCTGAATATAATATTTCCACTCCACCATCAAGACAATCGGTTGTTTTTGAAAATCTCGTGTTTTTTGCCCTATTTTATTTAAGGTCTCGACTGCCCTCTTAAAATAATGAAGCAACCCCATAACCTCTATACAAGTTAAAGAAGCTAACAAGGAGTCTCTAAGTAAGTCCAAACAATCGAACTCTATCTTATCAACCTGAGAACTTAATTTGTCATGAAAATAAAGAATAGTTTCATGCTCAGACTTTTTTATCTCACCCTCGTTTAAACCATCCATTAACTGACAAAGAAAATACAGTCTCAATTTCAACAATTCCTCAGCCTTATATACATCTCTGGATAGTAAGTCTTGAAGACTGTCCTCAATCACACCACTTCCGTATAAAGAATTACTAGTCGCTCTCACTGCATCTATTGCCTGAAGGCAGTCCACTATCATCTTCTCATCACGGGGCAGGTCATCATAAAAACACTCGAAAATCTCATCAAAATATTCTTCCTTTTGTTCTTGCAACTCCTTGTCTCCATAGTCAGGGTGATGTAAAAGAAAGTACTTTAATTCTTGGTAGCGTTTAGGCAGTTCCTTATAATCTGGCATCAAGACGTAGGATGGAATTTCTAATCTATCTGCAATATATTCTAGTGTTTTTATAGTCGGTCGAAATTCTCCTTTTTCGATTCTCACCAACTGACGCACTGATAATTCAGACTCATCCCCACAAAAAACTGGACGACTAAGTCCTTTCTCCTCTCTTAAAAGTCGCACTTTATCCCCTAACTCATTTATCTTGTTCATTTGCCCCTCGCATGATTATAAAAGATTTGATTTTCAAATAAATATATGCGATGATTATACCATTTTTCAAATAGAATTACAAAAAAAGAGACAGGGATTCCCTGCCTCTAGGCTGATAAACAATTATTTACGGCGTCCTGGTCTTTCTTTGTAGCCATAGTAAGAATCTTCGATGATTTCTTGCATATGGTCAACCATTGGAAGGCGTGGGTTAGCTGGTGAACATTGGTCTTCGTAAGCAAGGAAGGCTAATTCACGTGAATGTTCTTTCCATTCTTTTTCGTCGATACCTTGTGCTTTGAAGTTCATTTGGATACCTACGCGCTCACCAAGTTCGTAGACAGCTTTTGCGTAAGACTCCACACCTTCTTCTGGAGTAGAAGCTGGAAGTCCAAGCATGCGTGCGATATCTTGGTATTTTTCATCTGCACGGTAGTAGTTGTACTTAGGCCATGTTGCTGTCTTAGCTGGACGTGTACCGTTGTAGCGGATGACGTATGGAAGCAAGATAGCATTTGTACGACCGTGAATTGTGTGGAATTGCGCACCAATCTTATGAGCCATTGAGTGAGAAATACCTAGGAAGGCATTGGCAAAGGCCATACCAGCGATTGTTGAAGCGTTATGCATTTTCTCGCGTGAGTGGAAGTCTGCATTCTTAACTGAGCTTTCAAGGTTTTCGAATACAAGCTTGATGGCTTGAAGTGCAAGTCCGTCAGTGTAGTCGCTAGCCATTTGTGATACGTAAGCTTCAGTCGCGTGAGTCAATACGTCCATACCAGTGTCCGCAGCAACAACTCCAGGAACTGTCAATACCAAGGCAGGGTCTACGATTGCCACAGTTGGTGTCAATGAGTAGTCAGCGATTGGGTATTTGCGGTTGTTTGCTTTATCAGAGATAACGGCAAATGGTGTTACTTCAGATCCTGTACCAGATGTTGTTGGGATTGCGATGAATTTAGTCTTCTTACCAAGTAATGGGAATTTGAAGGCACGTTTACGGATATCCATGAATTTTTGAACAAGGTCACGGAAGTCCACTTCTGGTTGTTCGTAGAAGAGCCACATTACTTTAGCAGCATCCATTGGAGATCCACCACCAAGAGCAATGATTGTATCTGGTTTGAAGGCACGCATAATCTCAGTACCACGGTTTACAGTTGTGATATCTGGATCTGGTTCTACATCAGCAAAGATTTGGTAAACAACCTTATTGCGACGAAGATCAAGTTGCTCGATGATACGATCAAGGAAACCAAGCTCTACCATGGCATGGTCAGTAACGATCATGACACGTTCAACGTCACGACATTTTTGAAGGTATTGAATTGAATCACGTTCAAAGTATGTTTTTGAAGGAAGTTTCATCCATTGCATGTTATTTCTCCGTCTTCCGACTTTTTTGATATTCAAGAGGTTAATGGCACTAACGTTATCCCCAACTGAGTTGCGTCCGTAAGAACCACATCCAAGTGTCAATGATGGCAAGAAGGCATTGTAAACGTCCCCGATACCACCGAAAGTAGAAGGTGAGTTACAGATAACACGAATAGCTTTAACAGCTTTACCAAATTCTTTAGTCAATTCTTCATCAGCTGTGTGGATAGCTGCTGAGTGGCCAAGACCGTTAAATTCAACCATTTGACGAGCCTTAGTAATACCATCTTCACGGCTTTCAGATTTCAAAACTGCGATAACTGGTGATAATTTTTCACGAGTCAATGGCTCATTTTCGCCAACTTCTTTACATTCTGCAGCAAGAATGTTTGTTCCTTCTGGAACTGTAAATCCTGCTTGTTCTGCAATCCAGGTTGCTGGTTTACCAACGATGTCAGCGTTCAATTTCGCACCAGCACAGTTTTTGCTGTTTGCTTTCACGCCGAAGCAGAATTCTTCAAGAAGAGCTTTTTCTTTTTTGTTTACAAAGTAAGTGTGGTAAGATTTGAATTCTGCTACAAATTCATCGTAAATTTCTTTATCAATGATAACCGCTTGTTCAGATGCACAGACCATACCATTATCAAATGATTTAGACATAACGATATCGTGTGCTGCTTGACGGATGTTTGCTGTTTTTTCAACATAAGCTGGAACGTTTCCGGCACCTACCCCAAGAGCTGGTTTACCACATGAGTATGCGGCTTTAACCATGGCATTACCACCTGTTGCAAGGATTGTCGCAACACCTTCGTGGTTCATAAGGGCACTAGTTGCTTCCATAGATGGCTCAGTGATCCACTGTACGCAGTTTTCAGGAGCTCCTGCTTTAATCGCAGCATCACGAACGATTTGAGCTGCGTGAGCTGATGATTCTTGAGCTGATGGGTGGAAGGCAAAGACGATTGGATTACGTGTCTTCAATGAAATCAATGCCTTAAAGATTGCTGTTGATGTTGGGTTTGTTGTTGGAGTGATACCACAAACAACGCCAACTGGTTCAGCGATAAGAGTCAAACCTGTTACATCGTCTTCTTCGATAACGCCAACTGTTTTAGTGTGGCGCATGTTGTTTACTACGTGTTCACAAGCAAACAAGTTCTTAGTTGCTTTGTCTTCAAATACACCACGTCCTGTTTCTTCATAGGCATGTAGAGCCAATTCTCCGTGGGCATCCAAAGCTGCCACTGACGCTTTAGCTACGATGTAGTCGACCTGTTCTTGGTCGAGTTTACGCATTTCCTCAAGAGCAACTAAAGCTTTTTGCACCAAGCCGTCGACATGCTTTTCAGCAGCGAGTTTCTTTTCTTCTGGTGTCACAGTTTTTTTATCAGCCATATTTTCCTCCATAGCTTTCAAGGATTGATATCCTTTGTTAATTTTTTCACAAGTTTATTATAACGCATTATTTCAACTTTGTAAACAGTTTCATAAACATTTCACAAAGAATTTTTTATTGTTTGTGAATTTTTTATCATTTTCTTTACTTATCAAGTTTTTTCGTTAGAGTTTGTGAAATCAATTTCAAATATTTTTTATTTCACAAGCTTGATTGGAAGAGGAGCTTGGAAAGAGATAGATTTTCTAGTAAGCGCTTACTTTTAGATGCTAACAATACCTCCTTTGATAAGGAGGCTTTATTTTTGTTGAAAAACGCCTTGTTTAAAAGTCCCTTCATAAACAACTTCTTGTTCTGTTGTTAGTTTCCCTTTTCCTTCAGCCTGACCATTTACAAAATCACCTTCGTAGGTCCAGCCTTCTTTAGATTGAAAGGTACCTTTTCCGTTGAAGGCTCCATTGTTGAAACCACCAGTATACTGGTCTCCATTTTGGAAGGTAATGGTACCTTGTCCATTCATTTTACCACGTACAAGACTGCCATCGTAAACAATGGTTCCATTATCAAGCTTTAGAACACCTTTTCCGGGAATATTTAGAAAAAAGACGAGCACAGCACAAAAAACAATCGTAACTACTGCCAAAAGCTCTAAACGTTGACGAGTCAGATAGACACGATACTTTTCGTAAAAATTCTTAAGATTTTCCATCTTCACTCTCCTTCTCTAAACGTTCTAACCATGCTTGACAACCCTCTTGAACACGCTGATAGGTTTCCTCAAAATCTCCTGTATACCAAGGATCTGGAACACTTTCAGATGCAAATGAGTAAATCTTATCTTGACAGTCTACTGGACACATCTGACGTAAGTCAGAAACATTTGAAGCATCCATTCCGATAATATAATCAAAGGCTTCAAAATCTTCCTTACTAATCTGAAGCGATGTTTTGGTTTTGTCGTAAGGAATCTCATACTGTTGAAAAATCCCTTGAGTTCCCCTATGAATCGGATTGCCATGTTCCCAAGAAGAAGTCGCTCGACTTTGGATTTCATAATTATCTGCCATTGATTTCATAATAAACTCAGCCATAGGACTACGGCAAATATTCCCCAGACAGACAAAGACTAGTTTTTTCATCCCATTTCCTTTCTTTTATAGAAAAACGGGAGTTAGTAATCCCGTCTTATTTTTCAATTGCGCCTTCTAGTGAAGCTGTTTCTTTCAGCGGTAATACGGTCTTGATAGCAGCTAGTTCAAAAGTCAAGTAAACTCCATCTACATCAAGAACAATCGTTCTCTTCTCAGTATCTACTTCATCGACTGTTCCGTAAAGTCCACCGATTGTAATCACTTCATAGCCTTTTTGTAGTTTATTTAAGCTTTCCATACGTTTTTGTGCTTGTTTCTTTTGAGAGCGTTGCATAAAGAACATCAAGGCAAACATCGCTACAAGCATAATTAAAAATGTATAATTTGGATTCATTTTCTTCTCCTTTGTCTTTTACATAGGACTACTATATCAAATTTCAGCTACTTTTACAAGATTGTACCTTGCTTTTCTAGTAAGAAAAACCAGAGCTTGCGCCCTGATTTTTAGGATTATTTCAAGTTTTGAACGACTTTTACAAGATTTTCAACAGTAAAGCCATATTCTGCCAATACTTTTGGTGCTGGAGCAGAGGCTCCGAAGGTATCAATACCTAGAACGGCACCATCTAGTCCAACATATTTGTACCAGTTTTGAGTTGCACCCATTTCGACTGCGACACGACGACGAACTGCATTTGGAAGAATTTCTTCCTTGTATGCTGCATCTTGTTTATCAAAGACATCTGTAGATGGCATACTGACTACGCGGACTTTTGCACCTTGACTAGCCAATTCTTTGGCAGCTGAGACAGCAAGATTAACCTCTGAACCTGTCGCAATCAAGATGGTATCAAAGTCTGCTGCATTTTCATAGACAACATAGGCACCTTTTGCAACCTTGTCGAAGTCTGTTCCCTCTTCAACAGTCAAGTTCTGACGTGTCAAGACAAGGGCAGTTGGAGTTTTCTTACTTGTCACTGCAAGGTACCAAGCTGCTTGAGTTTCACGCGCATCTGCTGGACGGAAAACATTTAGATTTGGCATAGCACGAAGACCTGCTAAGTGTTCAACTGGTTCGTGCGTTGGGCCATCTTCCCCTACCGCGATTGAATCGTGGGTAAAGACATAAGTCACAGGAAGTCCTTGTAAGGCTGACAAGCGAACAGCTGCCTTCACATAGTCAGAGAAGACGAAGAAAGTTCCACCGTATACACGAAGTCCACCGTGAAGGGCCATCCCGTTCAAGATCGTTCCCATGGCAAATTCACGAACACCAAACTGAATGTTACGGTTCAAGCGATTGGCATCGTCTTGAAGTCCGTCAGTTTTGATATAAGTCATGTTTGAGTGAGCAAGGTCAGCTGAACCACCTAGGAAGGTTGGTAACTTAGCTGCCACAACATTCAAGGCATCTTGGCTCGAGTTACGAGTTGCTTGAGAGAAGCCATTTTCTAAGGCTGGGAAGTCTGCTGGAGTTACTTCAACTGGATCACGTCCATCGATGATGGCTTCTACTTCTGCTGCCAGTTCTGGATGAGCCTCTTTATAGTCAGCAACTAATTTAGTCCAAGTTTGATAAGCTGATTCGCCACGGTCTGCAACATGTTCTTTGAAATCAGCATATACTTGTTCTGGAATTTCAAATGGTTCGTAGTCCCAACCAAGGGCTTGACGAGTTGCTGCAGTTTCATCTGCTCCAAGAGGAGCACCGTGTACAGCATTAGTTCCTTGTTTGTTTGGAGAACCGTATCCAATAACAGTCTTCACTTCAATCAAAGATGGTTTGCCTGAAGCTTTAGCTGTTTCGATAGCAGCTTGGATTGCCTCCAAGTCTGTTCCATCTTCAACTAAGGCAGTGTGCCAACCGTAGGCATTGTAACGGTCACGAACACTTTCTGTAAAGGAATCCTTTGTCTCACCATCCAAGTTGATGTCATTTGAATCATAAAGAACAACCAACTTGTCTAGTTTTTGCAAGCCTGCGTATGAAGCTGCCTCGCTTGAGACACCTTCCATCAAGTCTCCGTCTCCACAGATAACGTAAGTATAGTGATCAAAGATATTGTAGCCTTCGCGGTTATATTTGGCTGCCAAGAAACGTTCTGCCTGGGCAAAACCAGTAGCAGTTGAAATCCCTTGACCTAGAGGACCTGTTGTAGCATCAATTCCTGCTGTATGACCAAATTCTGGGTGACCTGGTGTTTTTGAACCCCATTGACGGAAGCTCTTGATTTCATCCATGCTAACATCTTCAAAACCAGAAAGGTGAAGAAGGGCATAAAGAAGCATTGAACCATGTCCTGCTGAAAGAATAAAGCGGTCACGGTTAATCCAGTTTGGTTGAGCTGGATTGATACGAAGTTGTTTTGTAAAGAGGCTATAAGCCATTGGAGCCGCTCCCATAACCACACCTGGATGACCTGAGTTGGCTTTATTAATGGCATCAATTCCTAAAAAGCGAATGGCATTGACAGATAAATTTGACATAGAGTTTCCTTTCATATTTGACAACGGGGCAAGTACCTCGCGCATTTTCTATCTATTTCTATTATATGAAAATTATCCGCATATCGCAACATACGGATAATCTTATTTACGTGTTTTATAGCTATTGAAAATCTATTTGGACTAGCAAGGCAAATCCCTTCCAAATCTTCTCAAATAATTAGAGCAGAGCCTTGAATTGGATATTAGAGTCGTGCTCGAAGCAGTCGTCAAATCCACGTGGATGATGGTATTCTACTAAGTGTTGATCTTGAGGATAAGTGTACTTACCGCCAACTTCCCAGATAAATGGATGGAAATCGTATTGCAAACGATCTTTTCTCATTTTCCAAAGTTCTAGAATCTCATTAGTAGAAGCCATGAAGTTAGACCAGATATCATAGTGAACTGGGATAATGACTTTGGTACGCAGATTTTCTGCCATACGAAGAAGGTCGATAGATGTCATTTTATCTTGGATACCTACTGGATTTTCACCATAGTTATTCAAAGCAACATCAATTTTAAAGTCTTTGCCATGTTTTGCAAAATAGTTTGAGAAGTGAGAATCTGCACCATGATAGATGGTTCCACCTGGTGTTTCAAAGATATAGTTAACAGCCTTTTGAGCCATTTCTTCATCTGTAACAGCTAAGCCAGCAAGTTCACCGCCTGTCTCATCAGCACCGTTCACTGGGAGAGTTACCAAGCAAGTACGGTCAAATGATTCTACTGCATGAATCTTCATATCTTTTAATTCGATAGTGTCACCTGGTTTAACAACGATGATACGTTCTTTTGGAACACCCCATCCTTCCCAGATTCGTCCACAATGGTAAGGGCCGATAAACTTAACATGCTCTAACTTAGGATTGTTGAGAATTGCTGCAGCTGTATAAGGATCAATATGATCACTATGGAAGTGTGAAACCAAATAGTAGTCTAACTCGTTAATAGCAAATGGATCGATAACCATTGGCTGAACACGCAAGTTTGGTTGCAATTTACGAACACCTGCCATATTGGCCATTTGGTGTCCACGAACCATATCTTTCACTTTTTTGGTTGATTTTCCACGGTTTGACCAAAGGTCCATGACAACGTTAGCACCACCTGGTGTCTTAATCCAAGTACCACAGTTGCCTAGCCACCACATGGCAAAGTTGCCTTCAGGTACGACTTCTTCTTCGATTTCTTCGTTCAACCATGTTCCCCACTCTGGGAAAGTAGCTAAAATCCATGACTCTCTTGTAATTTCTTTGACGTTTGGCATATGTTGCCTCCTTTGGATATAATTGTTATCTTTGAGATTAGTATACCACCCTTCAAAACACTAAAAAAGACCAAGAAAAACACAGGTTTGTGTTCATCATTGGACTGTCCTTCAAATATCTTCCAAAAAAGCTTGAACTACTATTTCTTGATTTATAAGTGTTTGAACCTCTTCTTGAAACTTACTAGCCAACTTGCTGTCTACAATATAAGACGAAATAAGACTAGAAAGATTTTCACTGAAACTTTTGCTCTCATTACGAAATATATTGTGTTTAAGATAGTCTAGCATTTTCAAAATATCTTCTGCTTCAAGGATAGGATTAACTCTTAAAATCGGAAATCTGCTATCCAAATCATCATTAGTAGTAATCACTACATCAACTTGTGCAATATCTTCCACACTCTTAAATTGTTCTGTTGTAAATACAGTGCCAATTTGCTCATTTGGAAAATAAAGTTTGCATTGTTTCAGCAAAAGTCTCGAAACCGCAACACCTTCATCACAAACGAGATAAACTTTTTTCATATTTTTTTGAGATGATGGTGTATACTTTAAAAATCCTCCAATATGAATCGTCAAATAGGCAATATCATCGTCTGTTAGCCGAATAAACCATGCTCCTTCTAGAATTTCCGCAGATTTTCTAGTGACTAAAAATAATTCTCCATACTTGGATCGAATTTGTTTTGTTAGAGGATTTTTAGAAAAAATACCGTAAGTCTTTCTAAATAACAAGGCTTTACAGTGGATCATCAAATTTCTTAACAAATCATCCTTGTTCTCAATCTCCATTCGGATTTGTGATTCAAAATACCAGATAAATTCTTCTAAAGCAAGTTTTAATTGCCGAAAATCATCACTTTCTGCATGAATATCCAAATCTTTACGATAGGAGAGGAGAAGAACAGCTACAAGAGAAACTTCAAGTTCTGACAAAGAAATTTCAAACTTTTGAAACAACCGCTCTCCTAATTTCTTAGATACCTGATACTCTATTCTTTTTCTTATCAAAGAAAATTCTTTCTCTATATCCTGATGTCTTTCTTGATACTGTTCAACATTATGACAGCTTAACAGCAAATAAGGTAGAACCTGCAACATAAAAGTTACTTCATGATGGTTTATTTTCTTCCCTAAATCTTGTTCAACTAAAGGAACCTGTTCCTTAAAAAATTGGTTCATTTCAACAGAAAGCAAACACTCACCATCTAACCTCTCTTTCATCTTATCTTCTAAAATAGATACAAAAGTGGCATTTTCTTCCATAAAAATATGATATAGAAGCGATTGAAGATACTGAATTTTATTAAGAGGGTGGGCATGAAGATGGTATCCCTGTGACTTGCTCACTTGCAAGGTCACCTGATATTGTTCCAAAGTTAGTTGATAACGAATACTATTCAAATCATTGAGAACAGTATTCCTAGACACCTCTGTTAACTCCATCAATTTTTCAATCGTAATACGTTCTTTAGAAATACCTATCCATAGTAACATTATCATCATACGTTCATGCGCACTCATGATATAATCGTACGAATCTACTTCCGATAATAGTTCACAACAAGCATCTCTCTGCTCTTCCGTTAAGTGAATACCAATTCGTGGAATACTAATGATATGAAGCGCCTCGTCACCCAAAGCAGCATTGATTTTGTCAATGTGATAATAAATTTTCCTTCTTGACTCTTTCAAATCTTTTGAAATCGCCATAATCGTTTTGGACGTTTCTTGATCCATCAAATATTGAAGTAAATCACAACTTGCCTTATCCAGTACCATATTTCATACTCCTCTATCAATCAACTGCCTTGAAAACAACTTTATAATAGTATCACATTCACTAACGCATTTCAATTATCAACAGTAGTCTCTTAATAACGAATACTTACAATTACAAAAGCGAGGCTTGGATCGAAAGTTCCTAGCCTCTTTTCAATTCAATTTCTTATTTCTTTTGACCGTAATAAGCATTTGGTCCATGCTTACGTTGGTAGTGTTTTTCTAGAATGTACTGAGGAGCAGGTTCAACTCTTGGATTGATTTGTTCTGTAAAGCGATTCATCTTTGATACTTCCTCTAGTACGACAGAGTGATAAACAGCATTCTCTGGATTTTTTCCCCAAGTGAATGGACCGTGATTGCGTACAACAATACCTGGTACTTCAACAGGATTGAGACCACGACGCTCAAATTCTTCTACGATAACCAAGCCAGTATCTTTTTCATAGGCTACTTCTACTTCATCTTTGGTCAAACTACGAGCGCAAGGGATTGAACCGTAGAAATAATCTGCATGGGTTGTTCCATAGAAAGGAATATCACGACCTGCCTGAGCCCAACCAACAGCTTCTGTCGAATGGGTATGGACCACACTAGCAATCTCTGGCCAAGCCTTATATAACTGCACATGAGTTGGAAGGTCCGAAGATGGTCTTAAATCTCCTTCTAGAACCTTGCCATCCAGGTCAGTTGCCACCATGTTTTCAGGTGTCAATTCGTCATAATCTACGCCTGATGGTTTGATAACAATGACACCGAGTTCACGATTGACTTCCGATACATTGCCCCAGGTAAATTTGACAAGTCCATGTTTTTGCAATGATTGATTGGCATCACAGACTCGTTTACGCATAGCATTAATTACTTGATTCATCTTACATCAAACCTGCTTTCTTAATTAGTGGATAGAGAAAAGCTTGTGCCTCTTGAATGGCTGCGCGTGTTTCTTCTACAGTTTCACAATTTTCAGACCACATTTCGATTAGGAAAGGACCATTATAATTGGTTTGCTTTAAAATATCGAAAGCTTCTTCCCATTTGACACAACCTTGCCCAAAAGGTACATCTCGGAACTGCCCCTTTGAACTTTCTGTCACTGCATAAGTATCCTTGAGATGGAGAGCTGTGATAGCATGGTGACCTAGATAGAACTCACTATAGACATCATTATGCCATGCAGACACATTCCCAATATCTGGATATACAAAAAGGTAGGGAGAGTCAATCTCTTTTTCTACAGCCAAGTATTTTTCGATGCTATTGATGAAAGGATCATCCATAATTTCAATAGCAAGTACCACCTGAGCCTCTTCAGCCCAGTCACAAGCTTTTCTCAAATTTTTGATAAAACGTTGGCGTGTCTGGGGTGACTTTTCCTCATAATAAACGTCGTAACCAGCTAATTGAATAGTACGAACTCCCAAGTCTTGGGCTAATTCAATACATTTTTTCATGAGTTCTAGAGATTTTTCCTCTATAACTGGATCATTTGATCCCAATGGGTAGCGACGATGGCCTGAAAAACAGATAGAAGGAATACGAACACCAGTTTTATAGATTGCTTTGACAACTTCCAAACGCTCGTCCTTGCTCCAGTCCAGTCTTGCTAAACGCTCGTCACGTTCATCAATAGACATCTCTACAAAATCAAAGCCTAACTCCTTGGCAAAATTTAAACGTTCTAGCCAAGTAAAGTGTGTCGGGGTTGCCTTTTCATAAATTCCAATTGGACGTGCCATGGTTTACCCCCAAATTCGTCTGATTTCATCCTTGAAGGCACGCGCTGCTCCTGCTGGATCCGCAGCTTCTGTAATTCCACGACCTGCGATGAAGGTAAAGACATCAACGCCTTCAAATAGTTTGAGAGTATCTACATCTAGACCACCTGTTACAGACACACGGAAGCCCATGTCGATGAGTTTTTTAACCTTATTAAGGTCTTTTTCACCCCAAGTCTCACCAGCAAGAAGTGCATCACGAGATTGATGATAAATAGCTTGTGAGATACCAGCATCTAGCCAAAGCTGAGCTTGTTCAAAAGTCCAATCGCCATAAAGTTCAATCTGGATTTCGCCTCGGTCTCCACGTTCAGCCGTGATAGCCTTTAGAGCCGCTTCCATAGTAGGGATAGTTGCACAACAGATACAAGTCATCCAATCGGCACCACGAACGGCATTATTTTTGGCAACTGTTCCACCAGCATCGGCACATTTTGTGTCTGCCACAATAATCTTATCTGGAAAAAGGCTTCGCAAGACTTCAACCAGTTCACTTCCAACTTGTAATAAGCAAACAGTTCCAGCTTCGATAATATCTACTTCCTGACCAACAGAAACAGCTGCTTTAATCGCTCCTTGCAAGTCTGAATGATCTAATGCAACTTGTAAATTAGGTATTCTTTTTGTCATCTCTTTATTCCTCTTTCTAACTTTCCAAATCCAATCCCTCGAGATAAGGGCTATCCTTAGATTCTTCAATCATCGTCAAGACATCTTCCTTAGTCTGGCAAACCTGTAAACGTGCGATAGAATCTTCTAATTCAAACAAGGCAATAATCTGTGGAATGGCTACACTTGTGTGAATTTTTGAGCTTGTTGCTGCTAGTGCCAACAAAACTGAAACTTCTTTCCCATCTGAAAATACAACAGGATTTTGTAAGGTGATCAATGAAAAGGCATCTCTTTGCACTCCAGCTTCAGGTCTAGCATGGGGCATAGCCATACCTGGCATTAAGATATAGTATGGGCCATACTCTTCAGTCGATTGGATAATAGCATCGTAATACTCTGGCAAAATTGCTCCACTTTCAATCAAGGGATCTACTGCTACCTTGACTGCTTCTTTCCAGTCTTTGGCTTCTAAACCTAGTCGAATCGAGTCGTTTTCAATTAAAGCTTGTTTTAAATTCATATCTGCCTCCTTTATTTAAAGAGGGAGAAGAACAGAAACGATAACTCTCAGTTTCTGTCCATCCCCCTCCAACCTTTTACTGTAGTGCTTGACTGAGTTTTTCAGTGATTTCTTTATCATCCATCAAGTTGTCAAGGCCAATTAACTTCCCATTAGTGCGGCCTTCCAATTCTTGGATCAAATGAAGAGAAGCAATTACGATATCATAGCCTGCTGCTAAACCTTTTGCTTCACCGACACTGCATGAATTGACTGTAAACTCTGTTTGATTAAGCTTACGGAGGGCATTTTCAACCTTCATCTTGATAACCATAGATGAACCCATTCCATTTCCACACGCTGCTAATACTTTAACCATTTTATTTTCTCCTTTTCTAAAAACTATGCTTCTTCTTGAACTTCACCGTTGTAGTATTTTTCTTTATCTTTTGCTTTGGCAAATTGAAGTTGAGGAATAACAAGCAAGAAGAGACATACAAGTACATAACCGACAATACCGAGGTATTTGAAGATATATCCAAATCCAAGCCATGGGAATTCAAAGTCGATATTTCCATGGTAACCACCGTAAGATGCTAAGTCGAGAAGGGCTACACAGAGAGCTCCTAGAGCAACTTGGAGGACACCTGAGATGAAGGATAGGATAACAGCCGCTTTCCATCCACCACGTTTATCAGCGTAAACTGCAATTGCTGCATTATCAAAGAACACTGGTACAAATCCTGTAATAATAAGGATAGGGTTTTTAAAGACGATAAGCAAGACAATTGTAATCAATTGACCAATCAAACCAAAGGCAAATCCAGACAAGACAGCGTTTGGAGAACCAAATCCATAAGAAGCTGCAACGTCAACCGCTGGGAATGAACCTGGCAATAATTTGTTTGAAATACCTTGGAAGGCATTTGTCAACTCAGATACGAACATGCGGACACCTTGCATCAAAACGAACAAGTAAACTGAGAAGGTGAAGGCTGTTTGGATAATGTACATAAAGAAATCTTGTTTAGCCGGATTGAATAGAGTTCCTGAAGTGATGACTTCTTTATTAGACATAATGTCTGGACCCAAGATTAAAAGAATGGCTCCGAAGAATACGAGCATCAAGGTAGCAGATGCAACAACTGTATCGTGGAAGATTGAGAGGAACTTAGGCAATTTAAGATTATCTAGGCTTTCTTCTTTCTTACCAAAGCGTCCTGCTATTTTATCTACAAACCAGATTGCAAATTGTTGTTGGTGACCAATCGCAAATCCGCCACCACCAGTCAAGCGTTGAGTTGCTTCAACAGTCATATTTGAACTAACTGCCCAGTAAAGTCCACAGATGATACCAATCGCTGCTGTACCGTAAGCATTGCGCAATTGTGGTACTAAGAATAGAACCATAAGAGATACTGTTGCAGCTTGTTGTACCATGATGTGACCAGTAATAAAGAGGGTTCTTACCTTCGTGATCTTGCGAAGAGCTACGAGCAAGATATTTATTCCGAAACCAATCAATAGAGCTGTAGTTGCAGTTCCAACAAAATCTGGAAACTCTGCTGCAATTTTGTTGTTTGCTGCAGCAAGTCCAAAGTAAGGGTCGATAACCGCTGCACCAATTTGGAATTTGTAGTTAAGGGCTGCTAAGATCGGACGGAAGGTTGTAACCAAACCACCTGCACCCACATTGAGCAACATATACCCTACTGTTGCTTTAACAAACCCTGAGAAAACGTCGTGGGCAGGTTTTTTCAAAAGTGCGTATCCTATCAACACCAATAAACCTACGAAAAATGCGGGATTCTGCAAAATATTGCTAGAAAACCAATTTAGAACACTTGAAATGACTTCCATAATTGTTCTCCTTTTGAATTGTTTTTGTAGGTTTATTATATAATTTGAAAGCGTAAACAAAAAGACCAAGAATTACACAGCGGACTGTTCACTCTTGGACTGTATGATTTATGATATTTTAATGATTAGCTTAGTTTCTCGTAGCTAGATAAAATGGAAGAATTTTATCATAAGATTTCAGTAGGGCTTCTACGATTTCTTCTTCAGATGAATTCTCTGTTATAGGGACATCTATTTTAACTAACACTTTTCGGACTTCCTGATTGGATAGTTTATTTCTTAAAATTTGACGATTTTCTTCGTTCGCCTCCCACCGTTGACTTTGACCATCAGAGTAGGCTAGATAATAAATCCCTTTAACGGTTGGAATTTCTAGGACCTTGGCCTGCTTTCCTAAAGTTTGCTCATCTTTCTTGCGCTCGATGAAACTGACTTCTAGTGAGACTCCAAAATCAGAAGGACTTCCATACAAACGAAGAGCCAACATAGGTTCTGTCACTTTCCCCTCACGCTGTATATAAGCCCAGAAGTGTGGTCGCAAGCGCTGCGCTTGGTTCATCCACTGGCTAGTCTGTTGGAGTTGCCATTCTGGATGGCTTGCTTGAAAGGCTTTGGCTAACTCTGTAAAAGCCTTTCTGGCCTCTTGACCTTTGTGGCGAAATGCCATCATTTTCTCTCGTTCTTCTCCCGCTTTATCAGGATTACGGTACTGCAAACCAGCAAAGTCTAAATAGTCTCTTATCTTATTCAACATTAATTTAATCTCCTCCAGCTAGCAAAAAATCAGGAGAACCCTGATTTTGTTTATTCTGTATCTACAACGACATAGCGATTTGGCTCATCACCCTCAGAGTAACTAGTCACGCCATCCATACGTGAAATAATACGATGAATAATCTTGCGTTCACTATTTGACATAGGATCTGTTTGATGACTACGTCCTTCTTCTAAAACACGAGTCGCCAATTTTTGAGCATAGGTCTGCAAGACTTCTGCACGATGTTCAACATAATCATTGACATTAATAGTAATGTAGAAGGTCCTTGCATAGCGGTTGTAAAGATAATTTTGAGCCAATAGTTGTAAGGCCTTCAAAACTTTGCCATGGTAACCGATAATACGACCTGGCTCATTGGTATCAATTTGTAAATTGATGCTACGACGGTTATAATCATTTGAAATCGTCGCCTCAACATCCATATCATCAATGATTGTTTGGACATAAGTCGTTACTTCCGTAGCTACTTGTTCAATGTCAAAGCTCGGTTCCACTTTTAAGCCCAAATCTTCTAATTCTTGACTTTCAGTTTGTTCAGCTCGACTCTCAACAATAGGAGTTTCTACTTCTTCCCCGAAACCAGCTTCTTCAAGCTGTAATTCATTTAAAATCTCAATATGCCCAGTTTCTTCTAAAATGGTGTTAGCATGTTTTTCATTTTTCAAAATTTCAGCCTTAACTTCATCAGAAACCCCTTGGCCTTCTTCTTCAATCTTTTTAATTGCTTCTACAACATGCCCTAAATCAACAGTCGCTTGACTGACTGTTTTGACTGGTTCATTTTGTTCGTTAATTTCTTTAGGAACACCCTTTACAGCCTGCTGATTAGCTTTAATGACCGTTGTTTCACTAATAGCTTCAATATCAACTTGAGCTGGTTTTTTACCAAATAAACCAAGAAAGCCATTTTTTTCACGAGAAATGACTTTGATGTGAGCCTTCAGTCTTGGGATATCTAATTCTTTCAATCCTTTCTGGATTGCTTCTTCAACAGTTGAACCTGTAAATACTACCATTACCAGATTCCTCCTTATTATTTCGTTTTCTGAGCCTTTTTCTTGGCTTTTCTTTTTCTATTTTCCAAATCTTTCTGTGCCTGAACTACCGCCTCGCGCTCTGCGATAATCTTGAATGGATTGTTCAAGAAATAGGTTTGCAAGACTTGATAAGCATTGGACACTGTCCAGTATAGGGCGACTCCACCTGGTGCATAAACTGCAAAGATAAAGATCAAGACTGGAATCCCATACATCATCGCAGTCGTAGCGCCATTACGCTCAGACAAGGCTTGGTTGGACAACCAAGTACTTAAAAAGGTAAATACAGCTGCTAAAATCGGAAGAACAAGGGTTGTATCCACACCACCAAGGTTAATCCATAAGAAATGACCTGTCTTTAAAAAGTCAACTCTTGATAGAGCTTGGAACAAGGCCAAGATAACCGGCATCTGAATCAAAATCGGCCAAAGAGAATCTGACTGTCTGACACCCATTTCTTTAAAGACTTTACGCATTTCTTGCTCTAGCTTAGTTCTGCTTTCCATATCTCGACCTGGATATTGTTCTCGAAGCGCCTTAATACGTGGTTGAGCTTCCTGCATTTTTCTGGAAGCCACCATTTGCACTTGAAAAACTGGCAAAAGCAGTGTACGAATCAAGACCGTAAAGAGGATAATCCCCACTCCGATACTGATATCAAATGATAAAAAGCGAATGATTTCCGCAAAGAAGTAAACAAATTTACTCCAAAAATCAGCCGAATCGGCTGTAATATCGCTAGTTGCCCCATTTGTTGCACAGGCTGTCATGATCAATAGGGACAGTCCTAGCAAACTAGTCAACTGTAGTTTCTTTTTCACTCCCATTTCCTTCCTGGTAAATCTTTGATAATTTTAATACGTGGAGTAGATTTTTCTCCATCTCTGCGTATCCCAAGGTTTCGACTCCTTTTCGAGCAATGACAACAAAGTCGACATCTTCTACCAGACTCCCTTTGGCATTCTGGATAATATGCCGAATCCGTCGCTTAATTTGATTTCTAGTGACGGCATTCCCAAGTTTTTTGCTAACTGATAGACCTACTCGAAAATGGTTTTTCTGGTTTTCTAGTTGGTAGACAACAAATTTGCGATTGGCAAAACTTGTCCCCTCCTTGAAAATCTCCTTAAAATCTTTCTCTCTTTTTACACGAAAGTTTTTCTTCAAAACTCAACTCCATCTATTAAATTACTACTATTATACCATATTTTTCAAAAAAGCCAATCATAGCAAGGTTTTGGACATTTCCATCAGAAAAAGAAGCTGGAAAAATCTCTTTCCCAACTCCTTGTACTGAATATTTTTTCTGATTTTAGTTATTTTTTCAAGCGTTCAACGTCACGGGCAATGACCAATTCTTCATCTGTTGGAATAACCAGGACACGTATTTTCGCTGCCTCTGTTGAGATGTCTCCTGTCACACCAAAGACATTCTTTTCTGGGTCAACATCACAGCCAAACCAAGAGATACCTGAGATAACATCTTCACGTACGTTTGCAGCATTTTCACCGATACCTGCAGTAAAGATAATAGCATCTGCTCCATTTAGGACCGCAAGGTATTGACCGATATGTTTTTGGATACGGTCAACATACATTTCATAGGCTAAAGTGGCATCGTGGTCCCCTTCTTCCATAGCAGCAATCACATCACGCATATCACTGGATTTACCTGAAACCCCCATTAGTCCTGATTCACGATTAAGAACGTGACTAATGTCTTCAGGCGTGTTAAAGTCCTCTGTATATTGCATTAAGTAAGGAATGATAGCTGGGTCAATATCTCCTGTACGAGTTCCCATCATCACACCACCAAGTGGAGTGAATCCCATTGAAGTATCAACAGATTGACCACCCTTAACTGCTGTAATAGAAGCACCATTACCGATGTGGCAAGTAATCAATTTCAAATCTTCTAATGGACGTCCCAAGAGTTTTGCAGCTTCTCCTGCTACAAACTGGTGACTTGTACCGTGGGCACCATATTTACGAACCTTGTTTTCTGTGTAATATTTTGTTGGTAGAGGATAGCGATAAGCTTTCTCTGGCATAGTTGTGTGGAATGAAGTATCAAAAACAACTACACTGGTAATGTCTGGCAACAATTCCTTGAAGGCACGAACACCTGCTGCATTGGCTGGATTGTGGAGAGGAGCTAACAAGCTCAACTCTTCAACTTTTTCTAAAACATCTCCCTCAACGACTGTTGATTCTTTAAAATATTCTCCACCTGCAACAACACGGTGTCCAACACCTGTAATCTCATCATAAGCCTTGATAATATCGAAACGAATCAAGTCATCCAATAAGATTTTAACAGCTTGTGTGTGATTTTCGATATCCAAAATTTGTTGTTCAGAACGGCCGTCAAATTTTACAGTTGAAATAGAATCTTTCAAACCAATCCGTTCAATTAAACCTTTAGCAAGAACTTTTTCCTCTGGCATTTGATAAAGTTGCCATTTCAAACTTGAACTTCCCGCATTGATTGCAATTGTTTTTGTCATAACATGATACCCCTTTTTAAGCGTTTTCATCTATTATAACAAAATCTATTTTATATTTCAGTACCTTGAGTCCATTTTTGAAAATTTTCTTTAAATTTCATTAAAACACCTGCATCTTGCAAGCTAGCAAGCGGATAAACAAAAGGATCTACTGCTGTTTCACTTTTCTTCTGTAAGATAAAAATCGTCTTTGATTGTTTAGCATTAGCAAAGAGATTTTCAGGCAGACTGATCATCGCAACCAGACTCGCTTCCTCTTTCAACCACCCTTTCAACAAATCACTTTGAGGGCTGGTCAACAAATCACTCGGAGCGAGAAAAATAGCGTATCCATCTGACTTGAGATACTTAAGTCCTTGTTCCATGAGCAAGTGATGGGCGTAAGTATGTTCTTGGCTAGAAGCAACTTGATGACGCAACGCAACGGCATCATCAGGATAATAGCCGACAGGCAAGTCGCTGATGACCACGTCGCTTTCTTTGAGCATCTGTGGACGAACGGCATCCCCTTGGACAAAGCCAGCCTGTAAACCAATTACATCTGCCATACTAGCCGCCAGATCAATCAGCAAATCATCCACTTCCATTCCCAAATAATCCACCTTTTTATTAAGCGAGGTCAAGAAAGTAGCGCCCAAAATTCCCATCCCAGAACCCATTTCGAGGATCGTAATCTCCTTCTCTTTAAACAGCTCTTCCACAATAAACACCAAAAGCAAAGCAATAGCATCTGGTGTAAACTGGTGATTGGCCTGTAGGGGCTCTGTCTGCCCAGCCTTCATCAAGAGAAACTGGTAGGTCTTGAGCCATTCTTCTTTGCGAAGCGCTAAACGCTTAAGGGCCTGATTGTTTTCCTTGACCTGCTCTAGCTCAGTTTCACCATCCAGATAGATGCTATTTTGCTCCACCAGGGCGTCATAAAAGTTGGTCGCCAAATCACTTTGAATGACTTGGACATTCTCTAGTAAATAGGTATAAGCTTGTTCAATTTTTTCAAAATCCATATTCCTATCTTATCAAATTTCCCTTCTTTTTTCCATCCTTATAGAAAAATCACTCCCTGACTAGGCGAGTGATTTTTGGGCTACTGTTAAAAAGAGTTCTGAGTAATTTCCTTGAAACAGGTCTTCAGCGCTATAGAGGATCTGACTATACACAGATGAAAAACCAAACTGGGCTAGCTTGTTTTCCAGTTCAGGCAATTCAAATCCATGATGGTTAGCTTCTGTCTTGGTAAAATCAGCAATGAGGAGTTGTCCGTTTTCTCTCAGATGTTGATGAAACAGTGAGAGAGCCTCATCCAAATCAGGCATATGATGAAGAACACGACAAACAACAATGAGATCAAACTCTTGCTCCAAGGGATTTGCCAGTAAATCTTGCTCCAGAAACTGGATATTCTTGATGTCTTGCTGCTCTGCTTTCAAACGAGCTTGCTCCAGCATTTTCTCCGAAATATCCACCAGTGTTACAGATTGGGTTTGTTTGGCCAGAGGCAAGGTTAACAGACCCGTCCCTCCACCAAAATCCAAAATTTCTTTGTCTGATAGAAGATCAATCTGTTTCTCGACTGCTTGACAAACCAAGTTTACAAGGAAGATATTTTTAGGTGAATCAAAAGTTTCTGCTTTATGGTTAAAATCATGTTTCATATTTTTAGTTTAGCACAAAATAGCTTGATTGGCTAGGAATTCTCTTTCTTTTCAACCTTCTCTTCTGATTTTTTCTTCTCTGCTTGATTACTTGAATCAGTCACTACCTTTTCCTTTTTATCCGTTTTCTCTTCTTCGATTTTGACGGAAGGAAACAGAAACTCATATTGACTCTTAGGCGTACGAACCGTCGTCACCAAGCTTGTTTTCTTATTTTGATAGCTCACCTGACCCAGATTAAAGGCCTGTTCCCCACTTTCTTGCTCAACCTTATCTTTGGTTCGCTTGGCCATGGCAAAAGCAACCAACTTTTCTTTATTTAAAGCATAGTCTTGATAGTGGGCGACTTGTCGGTTCAAGTAAAATTGTAACAAAAGACTAAAGATGGCTGCCATGGTGACTGCATAGAGGAGAACACCTGCCTTAACTTTTTTCTTTTTCCACACGATAGATGAACTCCCTTTCTAAGCCTTTTTGGAACTGAAAACGAAAACGAACCAACTGATTGTCCTCTGTAATCTGCGCAGATTTAAGTCCATAAACCATAGGCTGATATCCTCGTCCACTGGCATCAGTTTTCCGAAAATCATCTGATTTGGACTTACCAATAGAGATATCCTTGCCATCCTGCTTCATATAAATGCGATTACCTTCTACTTTTTCGAACTGCGAACGGTCTAATTCTGCCTCCAACTGGTCCACAAACAGGAGCCACTCCTTTTGCTCGCTTTGTTGCTGGTAACGAACTTCTGAAATGAGGAGCTGACTCATGGCTTGAAAGAGAAGTAAGCTTCCACTGATGACAATGAGGGCAATCAGAGATTCCAACAGGGTAAAAGCCTTGACCTTATGGCTCTTTGATAGCCAACAACTGTTCTGAACCATAGTAGACCTCCAATCCCTTTTCACTAGAAAACACCTGAATCTCAACTCCGTTGATGTTTATCTGATTTTGACCTGTCTGCAGTGCCATCTTAGCTACCCTCAAGACTTCTTCCTCTTGCAAGATTTTTGCTTCTTCTTGTCTATTTTTCTGAATTTGTCCCAAAAGGAGGGTCGCAATGCTAGCAAAGATAGCTAGAGCAACTACTGCTTCCAGTAAAATAACTGCTCTAATTTTTTGTTTCCTTAATGCGTTTAATTTTTCCATTTCCTAGATATAACTGATAGCGAATCGCTCCTTTACTGGTCTGAAATTCAACCTTAGCCAGGGACGAATTGCCCCCAGCTCGGTCAAATGTGATATTTTGTCCCGATGGTGCTTGAATTCCTTTAGGAACTGTCAGCTTTTGACTGCCATTGCTAATGGTCTTTCCGTCTATGCTCAAACTTGTCTTTTGCTGACTAGCTACACTGCGTTTTTGGGTTTCCCGATAGAGTTCTTCAAACTCCATAAAGAAAATCTGCTCCTCTACTGCTGCAAAAGTGGACTGGACAGAACCTGACAAGCCCAAGGCAAGGATACTCACAAGTCCCAAAACCAAGAGACTTTCCAGCATGGTAAATGCCTTAATCTTTAACGGTTTGACTAGTATTTTGTTTAGCATGGTATTCTTTATAGGCTTTAGCCTGTTCTTTTGTGATTCGCCCATCTGCTTGTAACTTGCTTAGGCTAGCATCTTCATTTTTATCTAAGCTATAAAGTTCTGCCTGGCTTTCCACCACCTTAACAACAGCAGCTTTTCCTTTGTCGTTGACTGCTTCTTTTTGCTTGGTCAGATTAGGTACAAAGAGTAATAGAAGCACGCTGATGATGAGCAAAACCACCAACATCTCCACAAGTGTAAAAGCCTTCACTTTCGCTTTTTTCAAGAATGTCATCATTTTTTTCATGTTAAAAATTTACCTCCATATTTTGATACATGGGCATGAGCATTGCCGCATAAAGTAAAACGATAATCAGAGCCACAAAGATAAAAACCATTGGCTGCACCAAATTCATGGTGCGATTGACTCGGGTAAAAAAGGCTTCCCAAGTCTTTTCCGCATAGATTTCCAACTCACTCCCCAGCTTGGACTTGACTTCCCCATACTCGATGATGAGACTTAATTCCTTCCTAAAGAAAGGATAGGTTCCTATAGTTTGAGAAAATTCGCGACCATTTTGGAGTGCTTGAGCTAAATCTTGACCGATTTCTTTAAAGAGCTGGGAACCTTGTTCCTGCATCATTTGAAAAATCTGCGTCAACTCCAGCCCTTGAGAAATCATATTCCCCCACTCACGCGCATAATAAGCTGTCAGATAAGTCTGCACAAAGATTCCAAGAAAAGGAAGGCGTGCTAGGATAGAAAAGACGCGCATCTTAGAACTTCTTTTATAAAAAGTTAGTGCTAACAGGACACCTACTGAAACAAAAACTATCATTCCTAGAAAGATTTGTGGCAGATTGCCGATAATTTGGGTGGCAATATTACTACTATCCAGTTGTGGTAGTAGGTAGTTCCGTAGCCCCAGCATGATTAAGAGAAGAAATCCCAGCAAAATCAAGGGATAAGTCGCTACTTCAATTAATTTTTTCTTGACCTTGGCTAGATTGTCTAGATACTCTTCTATCTTTCCCAAACTCAGGTGGAGATTCCCATGGACTTCCGCTAGGGATAACTGAGTGACAATAGCACTTGAAAATCCCAAACTTTCCATCATTTCTGAGAATGATTTCCCCTGAGACAAGCCCGTGCGCATCTGAGTCACACACTGCTTGTCCAACAAGGCACTCCTATCTAAAAAGGAGATGGTCTCCACCAGATGAAAACCGCTGGAAAAGAGATTGTTAAACAAGGTGATGATATTTTTTTGCTTAGCTGTAGCTAATTTTTTCCGTTTCAGCCTGAAGACTTGTGATATGTCCATCTTTAAGAAGCTGGTCAATCTGTTCATTCCAGCTAGTTGGCTGGTGTTCTTGATAGTCTTTGTTGGCAAAGTCAACGATTCCTCCTCCCCCGATTAATCTCTGGTAGCAGACTCCTTGCAGAACGACTGCTAATTCCTCCTCACTCACACCCAACTCCAACAGGCGCTCATAAACACCTCGAATACTCTTGGCATGAATGGTTGAAAAGACTGTCGCACCTGTCAAACTAGCTCTAACTACTGCACGCGCCGTCTCGCTGTCACGAATTTCTCCGATAATCAAAAGGTCAGGACGATGACGTAAGGAAAGCTTGATGAGATTTTCATACGTCAACCCAATTGCTTCGTTCAACTGCAACTGGAGCATGTCCTCCTGCTTGATTTCGACAGGATCTTCGATGGACATGACTTGCTGTCCTTTAAAGAGAGATTTAGCCAATTCGTGCATTAAGGTTGTCTTACCACTGCCGACTGGACCAGCAAAAAGATAGAGTCCCCGTTGCCTGTACTGCTTGCCCAGTTCTTCAATATCCTGAAACCAAAAATGCAAATCCTGCTCCTCATCATGCAACAAGCGAATAACTAAACTCTCATGCCCTCGATAATCGCCTACAGTAGATAAACGTAGGGACGCCATCTTCTGGTCATATTCATAATCACAGGAACCAAGTTGACTACGTCGCTTTTCTCCAACATTCATACCCGCCACAAACTTAAAGTGACTGATGACGGCCGCAAATTTTTCAAAATCATAACAACCGATTTTACAGCGCTCGTCTCCTATTCTCATATGAAGCTCATAGGCATCTAACTTAGGGACAAAATAAATATCTTGCGCTCCTTTTTTCCGGGCTGAACGAATGATTTCTTGTGCAATTTCTTGAACCATACTTACCTCCTCACCTATACTATTCGCAAAGATTTGGAAAAATAAAAAAAGCAACTCCAAAAAAGTTACTTTTTCTCTATTTTAATTTCATACGGCAAGAACGGTGCCTTTCCTTACCGGTTTGTTTTTCATAGCCTGGGCGTAATTTTTCATCTGGAATAACCTGCTCATCCTGCAAAAGAGCCAAAGAATGATATTGTTGTAAATACTCATCACATTCATCACACCAACGTTGGTCTTCTGGATCCCAAAAAATAGTCATCAAGTCACTTCTACTTTTATAAAGAGGGGATTCTTGTTCCAATCTAAACCAGCAAGTTTTATAGTATTTGAGAGCATCATAATACTGGTCAAATTTTCTACTTGCTACAATATCTTCTTCCCAACCTTCTAAGAACCACCAGGGTTCAAAATCTCCGTACATTTCTATAACACGATACATATTCATTCATTCCTTTGTACCGTATATTATAACCAATTCAGACAAACAAGGAAAGAAATATGCTCATTTCTTAATTTTTTGATAAAAAATCCAGCCATCTTATGATGACTGAATTTCTATTTGCTTATGTTCCAAAATGTTTTTACTACTTAAGCTTCTGAAATATCATTTTCGATAATGACTTTGATTGCATGGTGGTCTGCTGCTTTACTGAAAACTTCATAGGCTTTTTCAATTTCACTGAGTTTGAAATAGTGAGTTACCAATTTTTCTGGTTCAATCTTATGACTTTCAAGAGCTTTCAACAATTGTGGAGTTGTATTTGTAGATACCAAACCAGTTGTTACATTGATGTTGCGAATCCAAAGTTTATCTAAATCGAATTCAACTGGTTTACCATGTACACCACAGTTAGCAACTGTTCCGTCTACACCGATAATCTTTTGACAGAAATCAAATGTTGCAGGAATACCAACAGCTTCGATAGCGACATCCACACCACGACCATCTGTCAAATCATAAATTTCTTTAATCGCTTTTTCAGGGTCTGAAGAATTAACCTTATGAGTCGCACCAAATGATAGGGCAGTTTCCAAGCGGTTATCGTCTAAATCCACCATAATCAATTTAGCTGGTGAATAGAATTGGGCTGTCAAAAGAGCAGCCAATCCAACAGGTCCTGAACCAATAATGGCTACACTACAACCAGGTTCTACTTTCCCTTTCAAGACACCAATTTCATACCCAGTAGGCAGAATGTCTGATAGCATAACCAAGGCTTCATCTGACAAGTCTTCTGGAGTGTGGTAAAGAGTGTTATCTGCATGAGGGACACGTAAATATTCAGCCTGCATACCATCAATCAGGTGACCGAAAATCCAGCCCCCTTCGTCTTCACAGTGGGCATAAATTCCTTTTTTACAGTAGTAGCATTTACCACAGGCACAGACACAAGAAATCAAGACCTTATCGCCTTTTTTGAAGTTCGAAACTCCTTCCCCAACTTCTTCAACAATCCCAATCCCTTCGTGACCAAGAATGGTACCACTTTGGCAAGCAGGAACATCCCCTTTGATAATATGGAGGTCTGTTCCACAAATAGTAGTTTTTACGATACGCACAATAGCGTCTGTTGGCTTGCGAAGCACTGGTTTGTCTACATCAACAAAAGAAGCAAGTCCTGGTTTAACATAAGTATAGGCTTTCATAAAGCATTCCTCCGTTTTTTTATTTGTACTATTTATAATATAATTGTAAGCCTTTTCATTTGTTTCTTCAAGTTTTTTTGTGATTTTTTTAACTTTTTTATTTACCGGTAAAGCAATATAGATAAAAAAGCAGAAGCTAATCTCTAACTTCTGCTTTTTCTCTTATGCTTGATAACGTTTCACACCATCTAGATAGGTTGCTACCAATTCCAAATCTTTATCTAATACGATAAAGTCCGCATCATAACCTTCACGGATTTGACCACAGACATCATCAATGTGAACAGATTTTGCTGGGTTAAGGCTAGCCATCATGACTGCTTCGTGTGGATTCGCAATACCCCACTCGACTACATTTCTCATACCATCTTTAAGTTTGAGGATAGAACCTGCCAAATTACCAGTAGATTTGAGACGTGCAGTTCCATTTGCTACTACAACAGGGAATTCTCCCAACATATAGTCACCGTCTTCAAGCCCACCAGCTGTCATACAGTCCGTAATAAGAGCGATGTTTTCTGTCCCCTTTTGCTTAAGTAAAATCTCACAAGCTTTTGGATCTACGTGATAACCATCACAAATCAATTCTGCGTAAGTATGTGGGAGCTCATACATAGCTCCTACCATACCTAGTTCGCGGTGTGTTAAACCACGCATCCCATTATAGGCATGTACCCATACACTAGCTCCAGCATCAACTGCCTTCTTAGCTTGTTCAAATGTCGCATCTGAGTGTCCAAGTGCAACTGTCACACCTTCACCTGTAATAGTACGTACAAAATCTTCCACCCCATCACGTTCTGGTGCAATAGCGATTTTATTTAGCATCCCTTTTGCAGCATCCTGCCAAGAATGAAACTCCTCAACACCCGGGTCTCTCATATAAGTTGGATTTTGTGCCCCCTTAAAAGTTTCTGTGAAATATGGACCTTCATAATAAATCCCACGAATCTTAGCACCTGTTGCTTCTTTATAATGGTTTCCAAGATTTTCAGTGACTGCAAGCAATTGCTCATAAGTGGCTGTTAAAGTTGTGGGCAAGAAACTGGTAACACCGGTACTAAGAAGTCCTTCACTCATAGTATGCAATGTACCTTCAATGTTGTTGTCCATCACATCTACACCTGCATATCCATGAATATGAGTATCCACAAGACCTGGTGCAATGCTATAACCAGTATAGTCAAGAACCTCTGCTCCTTCAGGAATTTGATCCACATGTTTCCCAAATTTGCCATCAACAAGTTCTAAGTACCCACCGCGACGAATGCCAAATGGATAGAAAAACTGATCCGCTTTAACGTAATTAGGCATAATAATGACCTCCTTAAAAGATTACTTTTGATATTTATTATGTCAATTACATTATAAACCTTTCTGATTCATTTGTAAATGGTATAGACCTATTTTCTAGAGATATTTTAAAAGAGCTGGATTTCTCCAACTCTTCTCTTTTTAATACAAGTTATTTTGATTTGACTGGCTTGTCTTGAGCTGTTTGCAAGGCTGTGGCAATGGTATCTGCATACAATTTTGCTCCTGCTTCAATTTTGCTAGTGTCACTTCCGAAATGGACTTGGTCTGTTCCTGTCCAGATCTCTGGATGTTCCTTAGCAACTTGATTCCAATCTGCTATCGTGATGTAAGGAGTCTTCTCTGCCAATTCTCTCATGTAGGTAGCAGCCTTCTCAACGATTGCATAGGTCTCTTTTGTTTTATCTCCTTCATAAGGTGTCACCAAAATCATATGGTGCCCCTTAGGAAGATTTTTCACGATACTATCCCAATCTTCCTTGTAATTTTCAGGATTATTTACCCCAGTTGCAATAACCACCATCTTTGGTAGAAATTTATTTTGGCTATTGTTGAGCATGATTTCGTTGGCGGTCTTGGTTGTTCTGCTTACTTGTGCGTTAATCTGTGCTCCAGGAAGGGCTGTCTGCAGGGCTGTATTAGCTCTTAGAGCTACCGAATCACCAATTAACATAGTGCCATCAGCAATTCCTAAACTATCAGCTTCTGCTCGTTCTGTCATCACCTTGGTCTGGTTAATATTTGTTGCAGCTTGCTTCAAGCCATTGACAGTTAAGTCTGTCTCAAAAGCTCCCACTTGTGGTGCCAACAGAGTTACTAAGAAGACAATGAAGGCCAAAATTCCAGTACTTGCTGCAAGGATTGTGTGAATATGAGGCAGGGGACGAAGGGTTTGTAAAACGGGTGTGTTCTTTCCTGCAATCCAAGGTTCCAATACATAAAATGAAAGACTGGCAAATCCATAAGAAAAAATCAAAGTCAGTAACACAGCAAAAAGATTTGATGTCAACTGTGATAAAATGATGTAGAAAGGCCAATGGAAAAGATAAACCGCATAGCTAGTATCCGCTAAAAAGCTAATTATCTTTGGCTCCTGTACGTTAGGAATCTTTTCATGTAAGACACGCGCTGCCAATATCATAGCAAGAGCTGCAAGACTGGCAAGCAAGAAGCCTATAAGATAGGCAAAAAGATAAGTGAATTTGACAAAGAAGGTCAAAATGAGTAAGAAGCCAAAACCTCCTCCCAAAACTAAAAGGGTCTTGCGTAAATCCCAAATTTTATCCAACTGCTTGACGAGGGAAGTCGTCTGACGAACGCCTACAATAGTTGCTAGGATACTTCCCAAAAAGAATGGATAGACATGAGTTAAACTGGAGAAGTAAACAGAGGAATAAGAGGTCACTAGAAAACTACCAATAAACATGGAGAAGAAACTAATCAAGAAGGCAGCAGTTGATAAGAGAAAAACCATCCCTCTCAACTGACCATTTGATTTAGCCTGCTTGGATAAGAACCAAACTGCCAATCCCCAGAGGATATAGTAGTGAACCTCAACAGCCAAGCTCCAATTATGAACAAACAAATGAGGAATGAACTGAGATTCATAACTCCCACCTGTTAGGAGCTCATAGAAGTTGGTCATGAAGCCTAAAACACCCGCAATCTGACCCCCAATTCCAGCCACATAATCTTGGCGAACTAGAAAAGTAAAGGGCATGGTTACCAAGACCATCAAAACCACAGGTGGCACAATCCGATAAAAGCGTCTTCTAAAAAATCCAACCAAATCAATTTCATGATTTTTAGAAAATTCTTCGATAAGTAGAGCTGTAATCAGGAAACCTGAAAATGTAAAAAAGACATCTACCCCGAAAAATCCTCCAGGAAAGATGGTCTGAAAGAAATGATACAAGAGTACCAAAAGTAAACCTGTAATCCTAATCAAGGAAAACCATTTAATACGCATACGAGTTTATTCTCCCTTTCATTATACACTTTATTCTATCAAAAAAAGAAGAAAAATCCCAAGAGAAAACTTAGGATTTTTAGCTTATATCAATTCCAGTTTAAAAATTACGGCCTGACTTATTATAGCCATATTTTTCAACAAAATACTCACGGAATTCCAAGAGATTATCGTCCATAATGGCTTGTCGCACTTGCCTCATCAGGTTAAGCAAGAAGTAAAGATTGTGGTAGCTAGTCAAGCGGATACCGAAAGTTTCATCGGCCTTGAGCAGGTGACGAAGGTAAGCGCGTGTATAGTTCTTACATGTGTAGCAATCACACTCAGGATCCAGTGGCGTAAAGTCCTCAGCAAACTGAGCATTTTTCACAACCAAACGTCCCTGACTGGTCATACAAGTTCCGTTACGGGCGATACGAGTCGGCAAGACACAGTCAAACATATCCACCCCACGAATCACTCCATCGATCAAGCTATCTGGTGCTCCCACACCCATCAGATAGCGAGGTTTGTTTTCAGGTAGCAGTTGGGTTGTAAAGTCCAAGACCGCATTCATCTCTTCATGAGTCTCTCCCACTGCCAAGCCACCGATAGAGTAGCCTGGGAAATCCATGCTGACAAGGTCATGAGCCGATTGGCGGCGAAGATCTTCAAATCCTGCCCCCTGCACAATCCCAAATAACCCTTGGTCATGCGGACGACGGTGAGCCTTCAAACCACGCTCAGCCCAACGACTGGTACGCTCGATTGATTTCTTAACGTAGTCGTAAGGTTGATAAAACTGAGGACATTCGTCAAAGGACATCATGATGTCTGAGCCCAGATTATTCTGAATAGAGATGGCTTTTTCTGGTGATAGGAACATCTTAGAACCATTGAGATGATTTTTAAAGGTTACTCCTTCTTCTGTGATATTACAGCTATCAGCTAGGGAATAAACCTGGAAACCACCACTATCCGTTAGGATTGGTTGGTCCCAATTCATGAACTTGTGGAGACCACCAGCGCGTGCAATGAGTTCATCCCCAGGGCGAAGCCAGAGATGATAGGTGTTTGATAGGATAATTCCCGAACCCATCTCCTTCAATTCTTCAGGCGACTGAGTTTTGACAGTGGCTTGTGTCCCAACTGGCATAAACATAGGTGTTGGGAAGGTACCGTGGGGAGTGATGATTTCTCCCAGACGAGCTCCTGTGTGTTTTTCTTTCTTAATCAAACGGTATTTGATTGGTGAATCTGACATTTTCTACCTCCGAAGCTGGAAAAAACAGTCCCAGTTCATACTTTGTGCCCAAGGGCATACTGTATGATTTTATCAAAAAAAGCTTGAACTGTCACGAACTATGGTATAATGAGAGAATGAAAAACTCAAAAATTGATTTAAAAACCGTTCGTCTGCAGGCCAGACAATTTCAGGCTGAAAATCCCCGCCTCTTTCTCGTCTATCTCTTACCTAGCATGCTAGTCATCTTGTCTGGCTTCCTCAATCCCTTAGAGCGTATCAACGAGTCTATTTTAGAGCAATCCTTTTTAAGCGTTTTTGGCCATGTATTCCAAACCTATCTTTTTCCTCTATTAGTCTCCTTTATCGGGACAATACTTCTAACCAGTTCAGTCTACACAACCCTGAAACTCATAAAGAATCCTGATACAGAACTATCCGTCAAAAACAGTCTTACTCTCTTTAACGAAGAGCACTTTTCACAAACCTTTTTGACTCTCCTTCTCAAACGTTTCTATCTCTTCTTATGGAGCATTCCTAGTTTGCTTGGAATTTACTTCCTTTTTTACAGTAGCTTTCTTGCAAAGAAATTCATTGCCCTTCATCCTGAGTTTCCCAATCTGGATCTCACGTCAATTGAAACCGAGCGTTTCCTCATGACCTTTGGTCTTTACTTTCTAGCAAGTATCCTCTTGATGATTGTCGGAAATAGTCTCTATATCCCACAATACTATGCCTATTCGCAGGTAGAATTTCTCCTCTGTGATACCCTAGACTTAGGACAAGCTAAACCAGGACAAATCCTAAAAACCAGCCGTTTCCTGATGAAAGGCTACAAATTTCAGCGCTTTATTCTAGACCTACAACTCCTTCCTTGGTACTTCCTCAATTGGATTACTTTTGGAATTTCTAGTTTCTCACTCCTACCCTACATTCAAATCAATAAAGTGATTTTTTACCGAGCAGTATTGGCTCGAAAACGTCCAAAAGCTTGAAGGTTTTCCCTCAAGCTTTTTTCTATCAATGAGTTTCTCCACCTACCAACTTGAGGTCCTCATCTCCATATTCTATCATGGCTCCGATTGCTGCTTCTATCCCTCGCCTAATATCCACTAAACTCATAGCTGGAGTGGTCGGTCGATTCACCACCTGTTCCATCATATAAGGAATATGCATAAAACCTGCCTTAACATGGGGAAATTTCTTTTCTACCAAATAGAGGGCCTGATACATCAAATGATTGCAGACAAAAGTCCCTGCTGTATTAGAAACAGAGGCCGGCAATCCCTCTTTTTTTATAGCTTGAACCATCGCTTTAATCGGCAAACTACTAAAGTAAGCCGGAGCACCATCTGGACGAATGGGAAGGTCAATCGGCTGATTACCTTCGTTATCAGGAATGCGTGCATCGTCTTGATTTATAGCCACTCGCTCAGGTGTCAAGCTGGTTCTTCCACCTGCTTGGCCGATACAAAGGACAAAGTCCGGTTGATAACGACTCATTTCTTCTTCCAATACTTGGGCCGATTTGTGAAAGACTGTTGGCACTTCTAGCCAACGGACCTCAGCACCATGGATTTCAGCTGGTAAACCTTTAATGGCCTCCAAAGCTGGATTAACCTTTTCCCCTCCAAAGGGCTCAAAACCTGTCACTAATACTTTCATTTCTAACTCCTTACAACCAATTCCATGAAACTATTTTCTTAAAAACAAGTATAACATATTTCCCTTATTCTGGAGTGAAAAGGACTAGAGAGGATCAGACCGGCATTAAAGTTTATTTAAAGAGAAAAATACTAATCAAGGCCAAAATAGCTGGTCCACCTTGCTTCAAAATAATTTTCTTATCTGCTGTGAGAGAGCCATAAGCCGCAGCACCAATCACAAATAAAACAAAAATAGTCACAATTTCTAAATTCTGTGAGAAATAAATCCCATACAAGAGAAAGACTCCTACAGAGCATTATAAATCCCTTGATTTTTAAACAATGAACTTACTGACGGACGAGCCAGTTCTTCCTTGTCCATGTTAAAGACACGACTAGTCGCATCTGATTGCGTTGCAATACTTTCCAAATAAAAAATGTAAAAATGCTCCAAAGCAACAATCGTTGCTAAAATGATTGTAATAATTGACATCTATTTCTCCTTAAATTTCTATATTTTCAATACCCAAAACCAATTTATTTAATAAACGGCTGAGTTCTGTTTTTTCAGATTCTGTTAAGATACTTTCCATCTCTTCCTTAACCTTGATATGCTTCAGAGGAGGATTCACCACTAACTGCTCCTTGGCATACTTCGTAGCCTCTACCAATACTTCCCGCTGATTTTCAGGATTACGATGACGCTCCACCAAACCTTCCTTTTCTAAAATTTTAAAATGCCTTGTCAAAGCAGCCTGATCAATCTTCAATTTTCCATTCATATTGATACTCAATGAAAATCAAAGAGCAAACTAGGAAGCTAGCCGCAGGTTGCT